>JBJKQZ010000354.1:0-6418 GCA_046704865.1 Terriglobia bacterium | reverse complement strand
TGCCATCCGATTCCCCTAATGATTGATTTCAATTGCTCCATCATAGGGCAGAAACCGGCGTCCTATGCGGCGCCGGTTGCCATGCCTGGACCTTGCATTTTCAGGACGAACTCGGGGTACCCCAGAGCGCCCATTTCGGGAATATCCAGACCTTCGAGTTCAGCCTGCGGTGAGACTCTCTGGCCCACAAAGTAGTCGACGAACAAGTTGAATACAAAGGTGAGGGAGAAAACGCAACCCAGCAACGTTGCCACCCCGATCATCTGGGCAACGAGCTGTCCGGGATTGCCATAGAAGAGCCCTTTGACTGAACTCATGCCGGTACCGTCAGCGAAGAGTCCTACCGAAAGTACTCCCCACAGTCCGCAGGTGCCGTGAACTGAAATGGCGCCGACAGGGTCGTCAATGTGGGCGACGCGGTCGATGTATTCAACGCTGAGGCAAACCAGTACGCCGGCAATCAACCCGATGATGGCTGCACCAATCGTATTGACAAATCCGCTGGGCGCCGTGATTGCAACCAGGCCTGCCAGAAGACCGTTGCCGCCCATCGAGGCGTCCGGTTTTCCGTACCGGCACCACATGTAGAAGATGGCCCCAAAGGAACCCGTTGCGCCGGCCAGCATGGTGTCCACAGCGATCGTGCCGATCCGCAGATTCCCGCCCGCCGAAGCGCCAAGCGTGCTGCCCGGGTTGAACCCGAACCATCCGAAGGCCAGGATGAAGCAGCCGATCAGCACCATCGTAATGTCGTGACCCGGAATGGCGTTGGAGGATCCGTCACGATTGTATTTGCCAATTCTCGGCCCGACGATCATGGCACAGGCCAGGGCTGACAATCCGCCAACGGCGTGGACCACCCCCGATCCGGCAAAGTCAGCATAGCCATTTCCCAACCCGTAATTCGCTCCCAGTTGGGAAAGCCATCCACCACCCCATGCCCAATTGGCGAACAATGGATAGGTAATCGCCGCAAGAAAAACTGAAGAGACTGCAAATGCGGCGAATTTCCAGCGCTCGGCGCAGCCGCCAGTGACGATGGTTGCAGCCGTGTCCATAAAGACCATTTCGAAGAGGAACAAAACCATCACCGCAACGTCATAGGTGCCCCCCTGCGTGAGGAAGAACCCGTGCGTGCCCCACAGGCCCCACGTCTTGCCTGCCAGGTGGATGGCGAACTCCCCGCTTAGGGGTGCGGCACCTCCAAGGCTCGCGACACCGGCTGCGCCGCCCATCTGCAGCGCAAATCCGCAGACCCAGTAAGCGAACAGGCCGAAACCATACACCATGAAGTTCATCATGATGGTGTGGTTCGCATTCTTTGCACGGCAGAGACCAGTCTCAACCGCCGCGAAGCCTGCCTGCATGAACATAACCAGGAACCCGGTCACCAACGTCCATACAAAGTTGATGGCCACCTTGTTCTGTCCAATCTGGTTGAGCGCGTCCCCCATCGTGAGGCCCGTCTTGGGATTGGACACAGGAACATCATTGATGTTCCCGGTCAGCGTCCCGCTCGGATCGCCTTTGGCCATTTCGTCGGCGGAAGGCGGGTTTGCGTCCTTCACGGCCAGGGGAGCATTCATAGCTGGGGCGGGGCTGGCCTGGGTGCTGGTCGTCGGTTGGCTGGGTGTTTGGGCCCAGGCCGGAACCCCGCATAAGAAGTACGTTGCAATAACAAACCCGCGGATCAAAATATTCAATTTCTTGCGCCGCATGCATATCCTCCGTTTTTGACAGTCGGCCAAGCGCCGTCTCTATAGGCTTTTGAAATCGGGGAACTCACTATTTCTTCCAGATCGCCTGCTTGACATAGGATTTGTTAATGAATCCCAGAATCCCAGTCAGGCACAAGCCGATACCGATCAGAGCAAAGACGAAACGGGCAGCCAGCGACGACGTCAATGTCAGACCGACTACCGAAAGAAGCCACCCGCAAACTGCCAGAAGCAATCCAAAATATTTCATTTCGGTCTCCAGATTCTTTGAATTCGCACATCCTGCCCGCCGCCAAATCCCTGTCTGCAACGATTGTGCCGTGGCGGCGACCAGTCTTCCCGGCGTCCAGAACTAGTCCATAAACTCCAGTGGCTTGATTTTGCGAAAACCTATCAGCGAGTACGCCAACAGCACAATGCTGACCAGCGTCACGACTATTCCGATTCCCGTGTGTTCACCCGCCCAGAGCACGATACCTGCAACAAAACCCGTAAAGGCACTCAAGAATACAGTTAAGTAACCACCCTGCTGTCGATTTGCCGCCATGCGATCCTCCCTTTGCTGATTGCGTCGTCCAAAATCAGGTTTTACCCTGGCGCGAAACGATATTCTTACCTGGCGCCATGAATATCAAAGACGTACATCAGGCCCACATCCACCGTGTTTTGATTCTTTGTCAGCTCCGCCACTCCGCGAGGAAAGAACGGTACGTCAGACATGTCACGCCTGAACTCCAGCCGACTGATAAGGTTGTGAGCGAAAGTACGCTCCAGAGTCAGTGTGTACTCATTGATGTGCTGGGCCGTCCCCGTGGTGAATCCATCGTGATCGTCATAGTATTCGTAGCGCGCAGCGAAAGCGTAATCACTATTGAATGCGTAGCGGGCATAGGTTGCGATCCCGGTCCAGTACACGGAATTTACGCCCGGAATCATGTCGCCAGCCCCGTAGTCAAAGTTTTCCAGAAGCGAAAGCTTGGGGGTCACATTGAATTGAACGACGGTATCGGACAGATGCCGCCAGTGAGAATTCGTGTCCGCCATCTGCGGCCCGCCAAGATAGTTCTGGGTGATACTCACCTTTGAACTTGGCGCCAATGCCAGGCTGAAGCCGATTGTTTTCCCTGTGTTGGGGGCAACAATGTCATTCCAGCCGTTGACCAGGAATCCCGTCAAAGTGACTTTAGGGTTAAAGGAGTATGCCGCCCGCAAGCCAAAATGGTAAAAGGGGATTGCATATCCGAACAGAATGCCGCGGCTGTAGTTCCAGTTAGGAGCAGATTCAATGACTTCGGCCCCAGCTGGCGTTACGAATTTCCCGAAATCAATCTGCAGCCCTTTGCCGATGGGAGCAAGGTAAGAAACGTAAGCCTGCTCCACATTCCTGTCGAACGAAGCTCCCACCACTGGTTCGGTGCCATTGACCACGTTCATGGCATTCCCGTATCCAAATGTCAGGTTGTAACCAAGACGGGTATTCGTGTCCGGGCTTCTCTTGATAACAACTTCGGCGAGATTCAATGAAAACTGGTTTGTGTAATTATCAAAGACCCTCAACCCTGCTTGCCGGTTCGCGGGGTGCTCAAAATCGAACCCATAATATCCGTCGACCGAACCGCTGATGGTTGTCGAATTGAATAGGGTCTCTGCCATGCTTGGTTTCTTTTCAGGCGGCGCGGGGGCTGCAGGTGCCTGCGTCACAGCCGCCGCCGGTGCCGACTTTTTCTCCGCCTGCGACTTCTTCAACTCGTCGATTTCGGTCTTCAGTGAATCCAGCTCTTTCTGGAGCTCTTCGATCTTGGTAGAGGAGTCCGTCTCCGAACCCGGGTTCGCGGCCTGCTCCTGTGCTTGAAGCTGGCCACATCCGATCATGATCGCTAAGAAGGCCACTATCAGACCCACGGTAATCCGCGAGAGTTTCATTCCAGTTTCCTTCCTGTAGTTTGGAGTTCCGCCCCAACCAGCGTGATTACCATAATGAGAGAGGGTATTCTCTGTCCAATCAATAGTTATGCTGCGTGTGATAAAAAACTTTTGGATAAATAAATCTTCTTGTGTCGATAACAAAAGGGCTGGATTCAGCTTCCAGAGGAAGCCTGGATAGTGCAGGGAAAGATGGTCACGGGTTGAGATAAATCCACGGGAAGGCCATTGCCTTTCAAAGTTTTCCTGATTTTGCAAATGGGGTTGGCCTTGGGTCAGCCGGATATTGTCCATGAGAGGTCTCGTAGCCGTTGGATAGTTGGTGCTCCACAAACAGCCATGCGTGCCCTGAGATTTTTGCGGGGTCGAGCGACGAGCCAAGGGTATACATCGTTACCCGGCGTCAAGGGCCGGGGGTGCGGAGGCGTGAAGAAACATGTCCTGGTGACCGGGTATAGCCTCTTTTAAAGGCTTACAAAAGAGGCCTTGAAACGACTTTTTGAAATATTGAAATTCAGATCTGTCGCGGCGCAAAAGAAGTAAGGATTCAGATTGAAAACGGCAAATCCTTGGGCTTATACTAGGGGCCATCCAGGGAGCTCATATTCGAAATTGCAAACGGTACCCTTGACCTGGGAGAAATGCGGACTCCCGTGAGCGTCACGATGGATGTGTCATTTCCTCGCTGCAAGCCGAACCATTTGATGCCCAAATTACCGGGAGGCTTTTCCTCATTTCTCGCAGGGGGAAATCTTTCAGGGCTATAACAGCTTTGGAATTTGGGAGGGGCTCGGCGATGAAATCTTTGTTCCTCCGTTCAATCTTGCTGGCAGCAATTACTCTAATTCCTGCGTGGAATGCGGGAGCCAGGGCCCAGAAACCTGGCTCTCAAGTTCCCGATCCTGGATCAGCTTCTACGCAAACTTTAACCACCATTAGTATTCCCGGGCCGCTGCGTTCTTTCCTGAGGATGGCAGCGATCAGCCAACAGGTGTCCGCGGATGAGGTGGTCCCTCTTCTGGCCCACAATGTCACAGTTGAGGGCTATACCTACAATCGCAAGGGCCAAAAACCGGATCCCACGGAATACCTGACCTTGTTGAAAGATTATGTGAAACAAGCCAGGGAATTAGTTGCACTTGCCGGACCAAGACAAGTTATTCGCATCAGCAGTTGCGACCAGGCGGGTCCGCTGCTGAAAACGCTTGGATATGAACTATCGCAGCCCTGCGGCCCAGATACGTCGCTTGAAACCGCTGACCCGGAAAGGGCCTTCCTTACCGACGACGCTGGATTTCCACTGACCTCGTTGGAGCAGACCCTTCGCGGAGGGGAACCCTTTGAATATGGATTCGGGAGCTTCAAAGTGCCGATTCTTTACAACCAGAGCGACTGGACGGCGCTGGACCCGAATAAGAAGGATGACCTTCTTGATGCCCTGCTTTCGAACGCTCGTCTCGCCAGGCTGTACTGGGCGCTGGCCCGAATTGACCAAAGTACCCGAAATTCTCTCCTGCAGTCGCCTGGACTCAAGAATCTCTTGCCTCTTGCGCCGGTCCTCGATTTCTATGGATCACAGATCATGATTCAGTCGGGGCACGTTGTTATTCCCGGTGGGAAACCGGCGAAATCTGCCTGGGCGAAACTGGCGGGAGCGAGTCCGGACTCACCGGGACAGTTCGTCACTCACCTGCTGGGGAAGGACGAGGGCTGGCTTGCTGCCTTTTTTGATGCCTTGTCCCGGGCGGATTCCGCGCAGCAGGCCTATTTGACGCAGCCGCATATTCTTGAGTCCTGTTACAAGGCGCTGGTCGGGAAGAACCCGTCTCCCGGACCGGCGCGTCCGGTGTTCAGGCCTGACGCTGGGTTGTTGCTCCTGGTTTCTGGAATCCGGCTGGATGCGAGCGGCAAACCACGTATCCCCGGGGGCATCACGGCCTGGAAGCAGATTCTGAATGACTTCCAACACAAGGATCATTCCGGGGTGATTCGGGCATGGACCAGGCGGTCCGGAGGTTGGAACGACCCACAGCAGTTGTTGGAATCCATGATGGCTTTTTCCCGGATCAATGTTGAGGATGGGCCATTGCAAGCCTATCTATCTTTGAATGCCATGGAGCGCGTGCGTTCAGCAGAAGATCCGCTGTCTCCCGAGACCGTCCGCTTATTGGCAGACGATTTCTCAAGGTTTGGTGACCAATATCTGACGTTCTCAGAATTTCCTTTAAGTGACTCATCGATCAGCCGCTTTGTCAAAGTGGCCGAAGCTATTGATGATTTCCACGACCGGAATTTACGTGCCGACTGCCTGGGAATTTTTCAAGCCAATGTGGGACTGTGGAAGATTCTGGCCAGGCAGGACGAAATCCCTAAGTCAAACTGGAACCAATCGTGGGATGGGGTCGTCAAGCCCTTTATTGATATCCGATCTTCTACTCAGCTTTACCAGGCTGCGCGAGTTTCTCTCCGTGAGGTGTTCCGGGCTTCTGCCGGTACGCCCAACCTTGCTCAGAGTGGAATTATCGACTTGCTGGCAGGTCCGGAGCAGAGTACCAATGTGGGCAAGCAAGTCAGGGCAGACCTGGCCAACAAAATCCGCTCAATGATGGTCGCCCAACGCCTTGTTTCTCTCGACACCATTTTCAGACTTGGGGACGGTCTGGACCAGTTGGCCAAGGGCCAAAAGCCCTCGACGGCGCTGGATCCGCTGGCCGCGCAGCTTCGCCAGTTCCAGCTTCCCAAACCGCTCTTCACCAGGGGTGAGCGAGCGGAATGGT
>JBJKQZ010000353.1:0-4879 GCA_046704865.1 Terriglobia bacterium | reverse complement strand
TTCGCGCGCGGAAATCTCCGAGGCGTAGCAAATCTCGTGCGTCAATGCAGCGTCATCCAGGTTGGCGTGGGACTCGCGATCTTCCAGGATGCAATCGATGAAGTGACTGACCTCCTGCCTGAAGGGATGGTGGGCCACATCGCCGCTATCGGGAAGAACCGTGGGGATGGCAGCCCAGTTTTTCTGGCCGGGCCAGCGCCGGGTGAAGACCTCGTTGTTGCGGATGGCCCCCTGGTCTCCAAGCAGCTGGATGCGGAAAACGTAAGGCATGATGGCCTCGACCGATGACGCCACCTTGCCGATGGTGCCGTCTTCAAATCGCACCATGGTGACGCTGTTCGGCTCGTACTCATAGTGCAGGGGATTGTCCGGGCTTGTGTTGGCATAGGCAAAAACCTCCACCGCTTTCTTGCCGACAAACCAGCGCAAACCGTCTACGGCGTGGCAACCTCCCGTCAGCAGGCTGCTCCCGGCCATTTCCTTCTTTATATTCCACTGGTATTGCGCATACCACGGACCGATGCCGTGGAGATAGTCGACTTCAGCGGAAAAAAGCTTTCCGATCAGCCCGTCGGCCAGCATCGCTTGAATGGTTTCATACAGCGGGTTCCAGCGCAGTACAAAACTGACGATGGTCTTGACCCGTGCGGCGTGAACGGCGGCCTGAAGTTGCCGCAGTCCCTCCAGGTTCAGCGCCACCGGCTTTTCTATCACGACATGCTTGCCCGCCTGCGCCGCCACAATACCTTGCGGAACGTGCAGATGGTGGGGTGTGGCGATGACGACAATCTGGATGCCGGGGTCGTCGAGCATCTTTTCCAGGTGCTCATAAGCACGGGCGCGTTCCAGCCCGAACTCTTCCGTTTTCGCGTGGGCCCGTTCTTTATCCCTGCTGACAATGGCGTGCACTTCGGTGCGAGGGTCGGCCTCAAATGCTCGAATGTATTCCGACGAAACCCACCCCGTTCCCACAATTCCGACCCCCAGTTTTTCCATGTCAGCCTCCGCCTTGATCTCTGTTTCAGTTATTGCTGCTTACCGGCGGCTATTCTATCAAGGAGCGGGTTGAAAGTGCTTTCTTTTGATGATACGTAGTAAACTGCGTTCTCCCACCAGACAGATGACTTGAATGACTGTGGCGATTTGGCCGAGCGGGCCCTAAAATTTGGAAGACCACGGCTACCTTAACATTGGATTCCGTGCCGGCGACAGACTACCGAAAGAAAGCTCCAAAGCGAAACGAGCACATTGTTGGCGGCCGTCTCAACATTATCTGCTTCTTCTTCATTCAGGGTTGATTCCAGAAGTTTCCGTTCAACTTGCGAGTGCTCACAGTCGGCTTCGATGTGAACGCGAAAGTAATCGAGAGCGTCGGGCGAGTTCAGCCCATAGAATTTCTCCAGGCCTTCGATTTTCGATTCCGCGACTTTGGGAATCTGAGACTCATAGGCGTAGAGTGCCGCAAGCCCGGACGCGTCAGAGCCTTCCCGGCAGGCGGAGCGGAAAGTCCTGATCAGGTCCGTAGTTTCATTCCAGAGTTCAGCGTGGATCACTTCGTTGCGGCTGAGGCCGGTCGATTCCGCAAAACGGAGCCAGAGTTCGGGATGGTTGGGATTGCCCGCTTCCTCGTCCATCAGATTGGCGAGGATTTGCCGGCGAACCAACTGATCATCGGTGTGAGAATGGAGCGCGGAAAGATAGGTAGGGAAAGCCGCGACATGGTGATAATACTGCCGGGCATAGTCGCGCAATGCAGCGCGGGTCAATTCCCCCCGCGTCCATGCCTGATAGAAAGGGTGGAGAAGCATATTTCGTTCCGCGATGCTGGTTTCGATGCGTTCGAGGGCGGTCGCCGCAGTGTTCACTGGGTTTCTCCTTCTATTTTAAATTGCCGGGAAATGATTGCCCCGTTGAATGGTGCTGGAATGAAAAATTATGCATGATCCTCCGAGTTTGCTCAACTGGATTCGGACGGGCACAACGTGCTGCCGTTGTTGAAAGTGCCGGAGAGGTGTTGTTGCGGGTTGATCCAGCGACAGAAAGGACGCCTACGCCTTTTGAGGCATATGCTGGGAGATTCCGTGGCTGAGAAAGAGTTTCCCTTCGGCGACTTGATGGACTCCGTTGGCAAGTTCTTCTACTGCGCGCGCCTTAAGAATGTAGCCGCGCACGCCGGCCTCCAGAGCCTGTAACACGTAATGGTAATCGCGGTGGACAGTAAGGATGATGGTCCGCGCCCCGGGTACGGACTTTTGAATTCGACGGGCGGCTTCAATGCCGTTCATGTGGGGCATCGAAAGGTCGAGGAGAACCACGTCGGGCCGGTGTTTGTGGGCCAAAGACACTGCCTGCTCGCCATCGGAGGCCTCAACCACCACCTTAAAGCCTTCTCTTTCAAGGAGGTTTTTCAGGCTCCGGCGAACTGGCCCGTTGTCATCGGCCAACATGAGTCGCAGCGCCATCAGAGGCTTAAACACTTTCCCTTTTCCTGGTTATGAGAACCCCCCACTTGCCCGATCTGAACCAATTTACCCCCTGATCTCACCATGAGGAATTGCAGGTCTTCGCCTTTAGGCTTGCACGAATCCTGTATTCGTTCTGTTCAAATTGAAGGTTCAAACTGGCTACTCTGTGGTTCTGACCCAAACTGACAGTCCGGTCAAATCTGCGCGAAGCAATACACTTAATCACGCGCGAACCCATCCTATTCCCAAACAAAGAGAGCGGTCAATCCGGTAAAACCCTTAAACAATTCTCCTATGTTGCAGGTAGGGCAGGGCTAAGAAAGGCGCGTGGGGACTGGGCGCAGTGACATTACGGTTGGACAAGCCCCCGGCGGATAGCGTACCTGACAAGGCTAGCGGTTTCATGGACGTCGAGTTTTTCCATGATCCGCGTCCGGTGCGATTCCGCGGTTTTAACGCTGATATTCAGCAGGGAGGCGACCTCTTTGGTGGTTTTGCCTTCAGCCACAAGCTGAAGCACCTGAAGTTCACGGGGGCTCAGCGAATCGCTTGGGACATCTACCTTGTTCAGATAGGCGTCCACAACCGTGTCTGAAATGTCGGAACTCAGGAAAGTGGATCCCCTGGAAACTTCGCGGATGGCCTGGACCAGCTCGCCTGCTGCACGGCTCTTCAAGACGTAACCTCTGATTCCCGCACGCAATGCCTCCAGGACGTACTGGGCCTCCGTATGCATGGTGAGGACAACGACTTTGGTTTGAGCGCTGATCTGCCCGATGGCTTTGGCCGCGCCAATTCCGTTCATCAAAGGCATGGCCAGGTCAAGGATGGCGATGTCGGGGGTCAATTCCTGGGCAAGCCGCGTTGCCTGGTGGCCGTCAGAGGCCTCGCCGACAATCTTGAAACCTTCCTGTTCGAGAAGGGCCTTCAGTCCCTGGCGCACCATTTGATGATCATCTGCCAGGAGGATACGTATAGGCATCTTTTCCCTCCGATGGTACCAACACTGAGATTTCCGTTCCTTTGCCAGGACTCGAATTAATTATACATTCCCCGCGCAAGGGAATCAGTCGTTCCCGCATTCCGAGCAGTCCCAGCCCGTGCCTTCCTTTCTGCCCCATAATCGACTGGACATCGAAGCCAACGCCGTCATCGCTGATGGACAAATGGATCTTGTTCTGTTCCTTGTGCAGCCGGACAGAGACGTGAGTGGCCCTGGCGTGCTTGGTGGTATTGTTCAGGGCCTCCTGAACAATACGGTAGAGAGCGACCTCCGTCTGGGGCGAGAGGCGCCCGCTGGTGTTTCCCTCCACCGTAATCCGCATTCCAAATCTTTTTGAAACACCCTGGGCCAGGAACTCCAGCGCCGGAACCAACCCCAAGTCATCCAGGATCGTCGGACGCAGTTCGTGAGACAGACGCCGCAGCTCCATCTCGATCCGCTCAATCAGTTGTTTGATCTCGCCGACGGTCTGCTGGCCGGCAGGCGGCAGCGTGTGCGCTAATCCATCAATGGCAATATGGACAGAAACCAGCAGCTGGCTGGCTTCATCGTGGAGCTCGTGGGCAATGTGCCGGGCACGCTCTTCAAGGGTTTCGTTCAGGTGATGCAAGGCCTGCTCAGCGCGCTTGCGTTCAGTGACGTCACGTGCGATGCCCTGCACGCCAACTGGCTTTCCGTCGTGGAGAATCGGACGAGCGCTGACTTCCACCATGAGCGGATGCCCGTCTTTGGCGATAATTTCAAACTCCTGTGTTACCGGACCGCCTCCGGCGATCAGCTCTTCAAACATCCTGGCTGCCCGCTCAAAGTATTCCAGCGCCAGGACATTTACCGGGATCGGCGGGGGTTCGTCGCGGCGGTATCCCGTGAGTTTTTCTCCAGCCCTGTTGATGGAAGTCAACCTGCCCTCAAAATCGGTAGTGAAGACGATGTCATTCGCGTTTTCAAAAAGTTCGCGGTAACGCTCTTCGCTGGCTTGCAAGGCGGCATTCGTTTCACGGTAGCCGCTGATCGTCATTTCGTAAGGTGCGAGACTTTCAATCAGGAACTTGCTGGAAGCCCTGATTACCCCAGGCATGTCTGTGACTTCTGGCATGCACGAAAGGGCCTGGCCGAAGGCCTCACAATGGAGCGTAACCATCTGGATGAGGCTCGTCTCCTGCCCAAGCGCACGCCGTCCAAGTTCATAGGCCTCTTCAAGCGCAGCTTCATCCGTCTTTTCCAGGTAAGCCTGCAGGGCTGAAGCATACTGACTTAAGAGTTCACGCTGGCTGGTTTTCATCGTGGCCTTCCTTGATAGGTGGCTACAAGGACCAGGGCATCATCCGTTTCCAGACCGTCCCGGGCAAGGATGCGTTGGGCGGTCTCGTCAGGCTTCTCAAAAATAATCATACGCTCTTCAAACCCCGCC
>JBJKQZ010000352.1:0-5074 GCA_046704865.1 Terriglobia bacterium | reverse complement strand
GGTTCCAGACGTTGGTGACGGCGATCCAGAGAACCAAGGCTGCAAGCTCAGACTCGTTGTAATGCCTTGCGGCCTCGTTCCAGATTTCATCCGGCACAGGATCTGCCCGATCACTCAGGCGGGTGACGGCCTCCGTGAGCGCCAGCGCGGCGCGCTCTGCTTCACTGAACCAGGGAGCATCTCGCCATGCGGACACTGCAAAGAGGCGCTCATTCGTTTCCTGCGCTTTCCGGAATCGGATCGATAGATCAACACAGACGCTGCACCCATTGATCTGGCTGGTGCGAAGATGGACAAGCGCAAGGGTCTTTGCGGGAACGGTGCACTGTTCCACCGTTTTTGCAAGTGTTTGTAATGCCCGGATGGCGCCGGGAACGACCAGTCCCGGGTTTTTTATCCGTGCTTCCATAGATTTGAACCTCCATGTCACATAAAGTAGATTTTGTACGTCACAACTATGACGGACCGCGTCGAGGAGATGTGACAAATGAATGAAAGCGCCTGGCTGGCTGAACAATTTGAGCAGAACCGCGGCCGCCTGAGAGGCGTTGCATACCGGATGCTTGGCTCTCTGAGCGAAGCGGACGACGCCGTTCAGGAAGCCTGGCTGCGGCTTAGCCGGTCAGACGAGAGCAGCATCGAAACTCTGGGCGGCTGGCTCACGACGGTGGTAGCGCGAGTTTGTCTGGATATGCTGCGCTCACGCAATTCCCGCCGGGAAGACCCGATTGGTGAGGACGTGCAGGAGCCAATTCTCGGCCGCAGGTCTGGAAGTGATCCTGAACAGGAAGTTATTATGGCTGACTCGGTTGGCAACGCCCTGCTTGTTGTGCTTGAACGGCTGACGCCTGCTGAACGTATTGCATTTGTGCTGCATGATATGTTTGCCTTGCCCTTCGAAGAAATCGCTCCCATCCTAGGGCGCACTCCAATTGCCACACGGCAGGTTGCCAGCCGCGCCCGCCGCCGGGTGCAGGGTGTTTCTACCGTTCGTGACGGCGATCTGGCAGAGCAGCGGAAGGCTGCCAGGGCGTTCCTTGATGCATTGCGCGCCGGCGATGTGGAGGGCCTTGTCGCCGTGTTAGATCCTGATGTGGTTGTCAGGCTTGATTCGGCCGCTGCGCGTCCGGGCGGCCCCAGAGAGCTCCGCGGTGCGCGAAACTGGGCCAAAGGAGCGGTGGCTTACGCCTCCATTGTCAAATTTGTACATCCTGCCTTAGTGAATGGATCTGTTGGTCTTGTATGGGCCCCGCGCGGACGCCTGCAAAGGGTACTCACTTTTGGAATGAGAAAAGGTAAGATCGCCGAGGTCGATATTATTGCGGACCGTACTCGATTGGACCAGCTCGACCTGGCGGTTCTGGATGCCTGACCACGGCAAATGCAATAACCGAGACTTCGTCATTTGGCGAGCGGTTCTATTACAAAGCGGTCAGTCGCGTGAACGCAGACCATGTCGAGCCGTTCGTTTCCGACGGCTGTAAAGCGGTGCGGGGTTTTTGGCCCAATGACGAGGATGTCGCCCGCGCCGGCAACCACATCCTGACCATCTACGACCACGGCGGCCTCACCGGAGAGGACAATGCATGTTTCCGCATAGGGATGCTGGTGCAGCCCGGGACCTTTGCCGGGCTCGAGGTTTCCCACAAAAAACGAAATACCCGCGCCATAGGGCTTGCCCTCAAACTCGACGGTCGCAATTTTGCCTTTCCTTTGATCACAACGATGCAGGAAGTGGAACACGCAATCTCCTCTGGATAGGGAGTTTCTGATTGGCTTTCCCTACGCCTGGGGTGGAGGTGGGGCTGGTGTAAGGCCGTAGCGGAGCATCAACGCAATAATCTTTGCTTTGTCCGGTGGCCCGCCCGCAGCCGCCTTGATTAGTTCGGCGGATTCCCGAAAAAATTGTGGTCCAATGGCTGCCGGTGAGATCACGCATAGGGCCTTCACATCTTGTGCGCCGTTGTTGTCGAACCGGTGGACAGCACCGCGGGGAATGCAGAGCGCCTGGCCCGGTCCGACGTCGATAGCTTTGCCGTCGACGGTCCAGGTGATGATGCCTTGGATGCCATAGATCGTCTCTTCATAGTGGTCGTGGCTATGTGCGGGGGCCATCAGGCGCTGCGCCGCCGGGACGAAGAGTTCGAACGCCGCGACGCTGCCATTGGAGTTCTCCCCCGTGATCAGGAATTTTACAGCGAGCGGTCCCAGACGGATGGTCTCGTCGGCAGGATTAGTCTTGTGAGTGATTTCAGAGGCCTGGGATGACATGGGTTTTACTCCTTAACTAGTAAATTGCATTTACTATGGTAGAATGTAAATGCAATTTACTAAGGATGTCAAGAACAAAATGCCAACTCCAACTGTAAAGACCAAGGCAATGCTTATCGGAGCGCTGTTGCGGGTTCCTGCGCAGGCCATCCATCGCCGTTTGATCAGCGAACTCAACCAGGCCGGTTTTGTGGAATTGCGTGTGCCGCACATGGCCGTGCTGCAGTTTCCAGGTCCGGACGGCGTTCGCCCGGGCGTTCTTGCTGACCGCGCTGGCATTAGCAAGCAGGCCATGAACCAGCTTCTCCGGAGCCTGGAGGAGTACGGCTATGTCGTCCGGTCTGATGCCCCCGATAAGGGCCGCGCACGAATTATACGCTTTACCAGGAAAGGCCGGGCCGCCTATTCCAAGATCCATGACGTGCTCTACGAGATTGAGCGTGAATGGAGCAGCGAGTTGGGACCCGAGCAGTTCGCGCGGCTCAAGGAGCTGCTTTTACGCGTGTGGGAGAGCCCATTGACCCGCAATCCGGAATGAGGTGCGTCTGCGACTGGAACTGAGGGGATTGGTGGTTCAGGGAAGTTGTGAATTCTAACTGCAGGAGTGATGAATTGACTGCTGTGCCACACAGTTTTCATAGGTCGGGCAGCGGGAATACAGGCATAACGAAACAGTACGCTGAGTAGGCGATCTCGCTCCAAGCCAGCTTCTGCGGAGGTGCGCCGGGGAATAGAGGAATGTTTACCGGAGTGAAATGGACTCTTATACGGATTGCTGAAAGTCCACACGTCAGATTGGAGGGTACTAAGAACTCGTCGTCACGAAAGCGCCGGTCTGAAGTCTCCATTACGTGCTCCGTCGCTCCAAATTCGCCTTTGGGATTTGAGTAAACGCAGGTGTTTGATCCCGCAACGTACCAGATTCCGGCAGGTTTCCATTCGGGAGCGCCGTTTGCGGCGCACACATGGACTTCGGCACGCTGGTTCGGAAAAGAGTAATCCAAAGTTCGACGCAGCAAGACTCCGAAATTGTTGGGTGTCAATTTCATCGTGAACTCAGAAGTGTCCGTTGTGGAACGACCGACCTTTGTTTGCGCGGGATAGACTTCTCTTCCATCCAGGTGATCCACTCCCCACTCGTACCGCGAGGTGATCTCGTACGGCTCGCATGCATTCGGTGAGTTATACTGGTGCGCCTTTTCACTTGCAGGGTCGCCTACGTTCAACTCGTCAGTCCTGATCAGCGAAGGGCTTGGCAAGCCATACCAATATGCCACCGTTTCGTAATGTTCAGTGGAGTTGTCAGCTCCACCATGCTCAAACTGAATGCGGGCGTTTTTGCCGAACGGCATCAGGTCTGCCAGAAGATATCTGTACTCTGAGTGAATGAGATCCTCTTCGCACCGTCCTTGTTCGGGACTTGGCGCCCCTACTGGATGTCCTGCGAAAGGCAAAGTGGTGATCTGGCCTCTTTCCCAGTAGTCCCCTCCGCCACCCCACTCCTCTGTGCCCGTTCCCTGCGCCTGGGGCGTCATGCTGTCATCAAAGAAGAATCGGGGATCGCCCTCCAGCGTTGCCAGCTTTGCACGGTGGGTGAAGATCATTGATGTGCCAACAAAACTTCCGGACCAGTCTCCTCCGCCTTCAATACTTTGGGTATTCAAAAGTACCAGGTCCTCGCCTGCAGTTGGGCTGGGATGGTCGCGATAAGTTGCGTGGAAGTAGGCAGCATGATGGAGTGGGTCTTTAAAGGGTTCGTAGCGGATACTCCACTGAACAGCCGGGACCTGTTTCCCGTTTTGATTTACCAGTTCGAAGTGCGCCTTGCGTAAGAAGGGCATGGGGAAGTAGCACGCCAGGTGAACTCTCTGATCGTCAAAGCGAATATGGACCGGGAAGGCTTTAACCAAATATTCGCGGGCATCGCGATTGTAAAGTGTTCCAGCACCAAAAAAGAGAGCAATCGGCGCATCGATGGAAGGATGCTGCCTGCCATCCCACGTTACCCGCAGCCTTGCGCGGCCAAACTCAATTGAATTCTCGCGAGGCACGGAGAATTCCAGAGCGCGGATCATGGAAGGGGCGTTTGTTATTTCGGTAAGAGACAAACAGCTGCCGGCAGGAAGAACTACTTCGCCTTTCTTCTGCGAAATGCCCGGCCGGTTCCCGTCAGAGCTTTCCGCCGCGGTTAGGAGGTCTGTTCCCGATCTTGAAATCAGGTCAAGGACATCCTTTCCCGGAACTGAATCTATAGTCCAGGAATGGATGGGCTGGGAGAGTCTGGCCCCGCCCACGTACCGATGATAGATGTAGTATCCCGTGCCGTAATGTGTCCGTTCGTAGGCCATTCGAAAGGAACGTTGAAAGGCGATCGGAACCCAGACCAGATCCGAGCCCTTTGATTCCGACCATGTAACAACAAGCGGACTTGGGAATGGGCGTTCCGGTAGAATCGTGGAATTTTCAATTGGATGGGTAGGATCAGGGGTACGGCTGTCTTGCAGGATACAGTCAGTTCCATCCACCTGGTAAGGCCAGGGACTTCCATGCCAGTGGTTAAAGCGTGCAAAGTAAACGACTCCGGAGCCTTCCAGGTCAACCGTAACATTGAAAATGTCAGAGAGTTGATACAGGAAGTGGCTTCCATCAGCACCCTCGTTCCCGCCGCTGCGATCGTACGTGCTGGTCATATAAGCCCTCGCTCCGATTCGCTGATACGCCCAACGATCCCACATGCGATATGCGTCCAGGCCAACTGGGATGACTGGCGGTTGGTCCTGTCTTTCCACAGCTTCAGAAGAAA
>JBJKQZ010000351.1:0-2670 GCA_046704865.1 Terriglobia bacterium | reverse complement strand
GGTCCGGCCCGAATGTTCCCATTCGCAGTTGTCTTTTGTTCAGCTCACCTATCGCCGGACCTTTTGATTATTCAATTTCTCAACACTCATTCTCCATTTGCATTCCCCTCACAAACTCATTTAGTCTAGGTTCCCCGGAGGAATCCAGATGCCCAAATACGTTCTCGCTCTCGATCAGGGGACCACAAGTTCCCGCGCCATTCTTTTTGACCGCGATGGAAACACCTGCGCGTCCGCCAATCAGGAATTCAAACAGTATTACCCGCAGCCAGGCTGGGTGGAGCACGACGCGAACGAAATCTGGCAGTCGCAGCGCGCCGTGGCGGAAAAGGTTCTGGCAGAAGCGAAGCCCGGCCCGGAAGACGTGGCCGCCATCGGCATCACCAACCAGCGCGAAACGGTAGTGCTGTGGGACCGCGCAACAGGCGAGCCCGTTTATCATGCCATCGTGTGGCAGTGCCGCCGCACTGCTGCCATGTGTGACCGCCTGCGCGCGGAAGGATATGACAAGATCCTGCGCCAAAAGACCGGCCTGATGACCGATGCCTACTTTTCCGGCACCAAGATTGCCTGGCTGCTGGAAAACGTTCCCGGCATTCGCAAGCGAGCCGAGCACGGCGAACTGGCGGCGGGGACCATCGACGCCTGGCTGATCTGGAAGCTCTCCGGCGGCAAAATTCACGCCACGGACGTTTCCAACGCTTCGCGCACGCTGGTGTTCAACATCAACTCGCTCCAGTGGGACGGCGAAATTCTCAAGCACTTCGGTATCCCGCGCGCGCTGCTGCCGGAAGTAAAAGAATCGAGCGGCACCATCGCTGAGACGGAGATCTTTGGCGGCCGCATTCCCATTGCCGGAGTGGCCGGCGACCAGCAGGCATCGCTTTTCGGACATCAGTGTTTCACCCGGGGCAGCGCTAAAAATACCTATGGCACCGGACTCTTTCTGCTGATGAACGCGGGCGAGGAGATTCCTAAATCCAAGTCGGGCCTGGTGGCGACGGTGGGTTGGGGGCGCAATGGCCACACGACCTATGCGCTTGAAGGTAGCGTCTTTATCGCGGGCGCGGCGCTGCAATGGCTGCGCGATGAAATAGGTCTGATCAAAAACGCTGCTGATAGCGAAGCGATGGCGCAGGCCGTGCCGGACGCTGGCGGCGTGTACTTTGTCCCTGCGTTTGTGGGGCTGGGCGCTCCGCACTGGGACGCCTACGCGCGCGGAACGATTATGGGCCTTACGCGCGGCAGCAACCGCAATCATATTGTCCGAGCGGCGCTGGAGTCGGTTGCCTACCAGACGCGAGAAGTGGTGGACGCCATGACCGCCGATACCGGCGCCCGCCCGGAATCGCTCCGGGTGGATGGAGGCGTGGCGCGCAACGACTTCATGTGCCAGTTCCAGGCGGATATCCTGGGCATCCCGGTGGAACGGCCTGCCACAACAGAGGCTACTGCGCTAGGCGCTGCGTACCTGGCGGGACTGGCGACGAGCTTTTGGAAAGATGAAAAGGAACTCGCGGCACAGCGGAAGGTTGCGAAGACATTCGAGCCTGCCATGCCCGCATCCCGCCGCGATGAGCTTTTCGAGGGCTGGCTGCGCGCCGTGGAACGAGCAAAGGGCTGGGCAAGGGCCTAGCATTGCCCTCTGTTGGCGTAGATTGGGCGCCCGTCTCCATCCCTCTCGTAAAGTCTTGAAGCACACGAAGAAAAGTGACGTTTGCGCCGCGCTGTACTGCAGTCCGTGCGATGAAACCACTTGACGCTCCTTTCGCTTGTGGGCTACCGTCATAAGGTTAACCCCGGTGTTGATGCGCAGTTCCGGCCCTGGTGCCGGACCTCTGGCAGACCGCCGAAGACGCGAATCGCAACCATCCTTTAAGGCGTGCGGCAAGGTTCTCGTCCTGCAGCCGGAAGCCATCGCCCCGGTCTAATTTGATCACATTCTGATAAGCGAGCAGGTCATGGAGCTATTTGAGCTGACCAAGGCGTTGGTGGACATTGAGTCGATCACGGGCAATGAAAAGGCCTGCGGCGAATTTCTTGCCGCCTACCTTGAAAACCAGGGATTTGAGACTTCGCTCCAAGCCGTTGAGCCGGGCCGCTCGAACGTGTTCGCCACCCTCGGGCGGCCGGTCGTGGTGCTGAGCACTCATATGGACACCGTGCCGCCGTTCATTCCCGCCGGCGAAGACGATGTGTGGATTTACGGCCGCGGTTCATGCGACGCCAAGGGCATTCTGGCGGCTGAGGTGATTGCCGCGCAGGGATTGAAAGCTGAGGGAGTGAAAGATTTTGCGATGCTGTTCCTGGTGGGCGAAGAAATCCTGAGCGACGGCGCGCAGAAAGCCAATCAGTCGCCGCCGGATACCAAATACATCATCAACGGTGAACCCACGGAAAACAAGCTGGCCGTCGGCACCAAGGGCATCCTGCGCATTGACATCAAGACCAAAGGCAAGGCTGCGCACTCCGCCTACCCGGAAATGGGCGACTCCGCCATCCTGAAGCTGCTGGATATTCTGGAGGATGTGCGGCGCATTCCTCTGGCGGAAGATCCTGTGATGGGGCCGGCCACGGTGAACATCGGAGTGATCCAGGGCGGCAATGCCATCAACGTGATACCGGACAGCGCCTCCGCGCAGATTCTGTTCCGCACCGTCAGCCCCACCG
>JBJKQZ010000350.1:0-4301 GCA_046704865.1 Terriglobia bacterium | reverse complement strand
TATTTGGCCCGTACTTCCGTTTTTCCCAGCAGCGTGCGAACCAGATCGAATACTTCCTGGTCCGTAGTCTCCACGCCGTTCGCAACATTGAAGATCTGATTGTCACCATGATTAAGAGCAGCCACATTCGCTTGCACCACGTCATCGATATAGACATAGTCACGGACTTTGGTGCCATCGCCATAAATCACAGGCTGAATTCCCGCAAGCATTTGCTCGCTGAAAATAGCGAATACGCCGGCTTCGCCCTGGGAGCTTTGTCGTGGTCCATAGACGTTGCCGTAGCGAAGGACCACATAGTTGAGGCCATAGAGAAATCGGTAGGTGAATAGATAGTGTTCGACAGTATGCTTGCTGATCCCATAAGGAGTGATTGGATTGATGGCGCAATCCTCGCGAACCGGAACCTCTTTGGGCTCTCCATAAGCAGCTCCAGCGGTGGAAATATAAACGATACGCTTCGCGTCATGCCCGACTGCGGACTGCAGGATATTGAGAGAACCCAAGATATTTACCGAAGCATCAAACAGCGGCTCGCGCACTCCCCGGCGAACATCCATTTGGGCGGCGTGATGGTTCACCACCTCAGGTCTTTCCTCCGCGAATACGGATTCTACGAAGCCTGCATCTTGAACATCTCCTAAATAGAACCGCGCCTTGGGATTAAGGTTGCCGCGCGACCCTCTGGACAAATCATCCAGGATGACCACATCATGGCCTTCTGCGATATAGCCGTCGGCTACATGCGAGGCGATGAATCCAGCACCACCGGTTACTAAGATTTTCACAATTATGACCTTTTCCTATCGCGTTAGTAAGCCCCTTCTGGAAGAACCAGCTTGCCGAAGGTCTTCATAATAATCAGTAGATCCAGCCAAATGGACCAGTGGTCAATATAGAACATGTCCATCTGAATGCGATCCGTGTAGGTAGTCATTTGACGTCCCATGACCTGCCAATAGCCAGTAATGCCCGGCTTGACCGACAGGCGTTTGGCTAAAAAGTCACCATAGCGTTCTTTCTCCTCCCGGGCGATCACGCGCGGGCCTACTAATGTCAACTGTCCGGTAAGCAAACTGAAGAATTGCGGGAATTCATCAACGCTATATTTTCGCAAGAAGCGACCAGACCGCAGCACTCGGGGATCATCGCGAAGCTTGTAGTTGCCCAGAAACCGCTCTCTCAACGCGGGATCGGTTTGCAGCTTATCATCCGCGTCGCAAATCATCGTACGGAATTTCAGGTAGTAGCCGATAGTTCCGTCGCAGGTCACGAACTGCCTGCGGTGGAAGATTGGGCCCGGATCCTCGAGCTTGACCAGAAGTGCTACAACGGGAGTGATCAAAAGCGCCACGACGCTGCCTATCACTCCAAAACACAGGTCCAAACATTTTTTTAAAAAAAGCTGTACTGAGCGCGACCACCGCGGCTTCGAGGAGAGCCGCACGCACCCGGTGAAATAATTAAACTCGTGATTCAGTTCGTTCGGCTTGAATATGTCAGCGAACACGTCTACGGCAATACGAAGAGCCTGGCATTTGCTGACGATCTGACTCACGATGCGGTGGCTGGTCTCGGAAGTCGGGAGGTTCAAGACCACTAGGTCAATATCCTGTCTCTGGACCGCTTCTTCCCAATTTTCTAGTCGCCCCAGAACCGGAATCTCGGTTTCTACAATCGCTTCATGATGGCTTTCTTGATATGGAATGACTCCAACGATGTCGTAGAGACTGTGACGTTGAAGTGAAAGTAACTGCTGATATTGAAGAATTCTTTCGGACGCGCCAATCACGAGGGCCCGCATTTGCCCAATGCCGCTCTTCCATAGTCGAGTATAAAAACTTCTCACCAGCCAGCGTGATATCGGCAAACAAACGAGCGCGCACAAATACCAGAGGACAAGAAAATATCGGGAAACGCTTGCGCCTTTGAACACAACGACCGTAGCCGCTAAGAGCCCCACGAACGAAATCGACACCGCTTTAAACGAAAGCTCTAACTCACGCTCGGGCCGCCGCAGGTCTATACTGCCATACCCGTCCAGCAAATATAAGACCGCAGCAAAGAAAGGCACGGAAAACAACCAGTAATAGCCCGGCCCCGCAGCTTTCTTTGGAATCCGGAAAAGAACCACAATCAAGATTCCTGCTATCTCATGTGCAAGCGCCAGAGCCGACACGTCAAAGACGAGAAACAGCGAACGCTTGAACCATGGCCGCGCCAGGAACCGCAATGGCCGCCCTGCCGCCACGTTGTGCACTGGCCGGGGCAGAACCTCGATTTCACTCTGGCTAATCAAAAGTGCCCTCTCTGAGCCGTATCTGAAGAAAGTTCACTGCGCGCCACCGTTCGCGGACGCAGCAACTGCGCGCACCGTCTCGATCTCCCTCAAGGCCTTTTCCGCGTCGCGGTTGAACTGTCGGACGGTCTCTCGCGTGTATTTGTGGTCGATCATCTTGGCAAAGAAGGGGGGTGGTACGGTGATTACGTGCGCTCCTGCCAAAGCGGCGTTTTGAATATCCATCACGGTCCGAACGCTGCCCACGATAATTTTTGCAGAATAACCCCAGGCATCCAGCCATCGCCGGACGTTTCGGATCGTCTCGTTGGGATCATTTCCCTCGTCTGCAATTCGACCGGCAAAAATGCTGACGTAGGTCGCTCCAGCCTTTGTCGCTAACATTGCCTGATTAAAGGAAAGGATCGCCGTGGCATTGATCGCAACTCCAGCACTTGACAGTTTATTGATCACGTCGAGGCTGGACTCGCCAAACTCATTCACCACCGGTACTTTCACTACGATATTGGGACCCCATGTGGCGAAAACCCGTGCCTGCCTCAGCATTTCTTCATGATCATTGGAAGTCACTTCGACGCTGAGCGGACGATCGCCAAGGAAACCACAAAGTCGCTTAGCCCCTTGCTCCACATCGTATACTCCATCCTTGAACATGATGCTGGGGTTCGTGGTCACGCCATCAACAATCCCTTGCCGAAGCAGGTTTGCGATTTCCTTTTGATCAGCGGAGTCGATAAAAATTTGCATTGCGCTCGCCTTCCTTTTGGAGTTTCTTACTTAGGCTTTTGGCAGGTCCCAAGATGTCATTGCCATCACTGACAACAGTACTTCCCCGCAACTTAGGCCAAACAACGCCGCCTGGTACTTCAAGAGAGCTGTGAAGATTCGATCTCACGTCAGAACTGGATTGAGAATATCATTGGTCCGATCCGCATGATGCAGCTCGGTCAAAAATGTCGAGAAGCGCGGCCCCCATACTCTGAGAGAATATTCCTCCTGAACAGTGTTACGCGCCTCGAAAGAGAGTCGACTTCTCATAACTACATCTTCGACCAGTCTCGAGAGAGCAGACAACCAATCATCCGCTCCTCTTGCTAGAAGACCGTTCTTTTCGTGCTCAATCAGGTCTGTTGCAATGCCAACTGGAGATGCAACAACGACGGCGCCAGTGGCCATGTACTGAATGGCCTTGAACGCGCACTTCCCCCTAGCCCACTCGGTGTCAGGCATGGGCATGATCCCGATGTCGATAGAATGCAGATCGTTGATCTCAGATTCCAGCGAAAATGGTAGAGACAAAAAGTCTGGCAAAGCCAGCCTGTATTCCGGATGACCGAAGAACCGAAATCGAACTTTGCCGGCATACTTTTCTGACAGGCTTCGTAGTGCAGGCTCTACGATGCTGAGATAAGGGACTGTAGATCGGCTGCCGACCCAACCGATTGTGATGAACGCCGAATCTCTGCTCTGCACGCTAATATGAGAAAATTGCTCACAGTCCACCACCGTAGGAATCACGCGAACACGAGGGTTAAAACGCCGCGCATACTGAGCAAGTATTCGATTCCCTGCCACGATATAAAAACTGCGGCGAATAACCTCATCGACACCATGACCGTACTTGAAGCGATAGAGTACTGGATGATTCAAATTCGAAACGTTGGTATGTCCAACGTAGATCGCATCGTCAAAACTAAAAATAACATGCTTATTACGCCGCAGCACCCATTTCTCGAACAAAGGTACAAAGAAAGGAAATACCTCTCGATGGATAAACACAAAATCAAAACCCCCAAGGCTCGTCAAACGACCCAACCGCCGCACCGTGCAATAGATCGCCTGAAGGATCTTGCTTACAAGATGGCCCTTCAAACGCAGGGTTCGAAACAACCGTCTGGTCGAAAATGGTGCTACGGTGCAATCGTAGCCTGCACTTTCTAGAAATGGGATAAACTGCTGGACGCGATAGCGATAACCTGCGTCGTCGACTGGGTGCGGCACA
>JBJKQZ010000349.1:0-3192 GCA_046704865.1 Terriglobia bacterium | reverse complement strand
ACGGGTCTAAACGGTAGGAATAAATAAGCTGGAATTCTGAAATCATGGCAATGCGGAGGTTCAAAAGTTGAAGAAAATTAAAACGGCATCCGTTCTATTCGTGCTTGCAGGAGCTTTGTGCTGTTTTTCCACACTTGCAGCAGGAGCCTCGGAGCCGGTCCAGTTCGCAAGGCAGGGCGACGAAATTCATGTGATGATCGGCGGCAAGCCATTTACGACTTACTACTTTAATCCCGATGTTGCCAAGCCGTACCTGCAGCCTTTGAGGAGCGCTCAGGGCACCGACATCTCTCGCACCTATCCCATTGGCAATACCGTGCCGGAAGCCAATCGTCATGACCATGCGCTGGAACCGCATCAACGTGGTCTCTATTTTGATCACGGCGACATCGACGGGTTGGATTTCTGGGGCGAAGAAGCGTTCAACAAGTTTTATGGCCGTGGAGGCAGCTACGCTTACGGGCGTATGGTGTTTCGCAAACTGGATGAAATGCAGGGAGGTCCGGATTCCGGGACGATCCAGGCGGAATTTGACCTAATTTCTCCCAACAAGCGCGTGATTGCCACTGAGACCCAGACCTTTACCTTCAGCGGTGACGCTGATACCCGGGTCATTGACTGCCAGGTTGTTGTACATGCCAGCCATGGTCCGGTGGTCTTTGGCGACACCAAAGAAGGAACATTCGGCATCCGGCTGGGCCCGGAGTTGAATTCGCCGCCCGCGCACATGATCGATTCGAATGGCGCCGAGGGGGAGAAGGCCATCAGGGGAACCCGTGACAACTGGGTGGATTAAGAAGGAACCGTCCATGGTGAAATCCTCGGAATTGCTGTTTTTGACAGCCCGCGGAGCTTTCGCCATCCGACCTACTGGCACGCCCGCGGCTATGGATTGTTTGCCGCAAACCCGTTCGGAATCAGTTATTTCACTCGCGATCCGTTGCAGGACGGCGCCGCGACTATCGAGCACGGTAAGTCTCTGTTGTTCCGGTATCGTGTGCTGATTCACCACGGCGATTACAAACAGGCCGACATTGCAGGGGCCTGGCGGAAGTACGCCGAACAGGAACATTGACACAGGGTTCATATCATCCTTCTTGGAGTAATAAGAGGAAAGGGGAGGCCATGTCCGAGGAATCAGGAAAACAAGAAGTGAGCCGACGGGACTTTCTTAAGAAAGGTGCGGGGGCAACCGCGGGCCTTGCTGCTCTCAGCAGCATCAGCTTTTTCACCCGGCCGGAGAGGATTTTTGGGGCCAATGACAGGGTCCGGGTGGCGATCTGTGGAGTGCACGGCCGGGGAGTCTCGCACATTCACGCATACAACAAGATCCGCAACGCGGAGATTGCCGCCGTCTGCGACATTGATGAGAATGTGATGGGCCAGCGAGTATCCCAGATGGAAAAAATGGGGATAGCCAGACCGCAGACGTTTTACGACGTTCGAAAGCTGCTTGAAGATAAGAATATCGACGCTATTTCCATTGCCACGCCGAACCACTGGCATTCACTGATGGCCATCTGGGGATGCCAGGCCGGCAAAGACGTTTATGTTGAGAAGCCGTGCTCTCACAACGTGTGGGAAGGGCGTCAGTTGGTGAGCGCCGCCAACCGGTACAACCGGATTGTCCAGCACGGTACGCAGTCGCGATCGAGCAAGACAGCCCGTGAAGCCATTCAACGGGTTCATAACGGAGAAGTTGGCGACATTTACCTGACGCGTGGCCTTTGCTACAAGTGGCGCGATACCATTGGGCACGCTCCGGTGCAGCCGGTTCCTGCGGGGGTGCATTACGACATTTGGACCGGCCCGGCGCCAAAGCACGCCTTTACGCATAATCGCTTCCATTACAACTGGCACTGGTTCTGGTACTACGGTAACGGCGATCTTGGCAACCAGGGCATTCACCAGGTGGACGTGGCGCGCTGGGGGCTGGGGCTCGGATTTCCCAACCGGGCGAGCGCCGTGGGCGGCCACTTCATGTTTGACGATGACCAGGAAACTCCCAACACCCTGAACTGCGCTTTTGAATACGACATGCCTGACGGAAAAACCCGCATGCTGGAGTTTGAAGTCCGGCACTGGATCACGAATGGTGAAGCAAACGTCGGCGCCGGGAACCGCCCGGCGGCTGCGGGCGATCATCCCAAGCTGGGTCCATCCGCTGGAACTCACAACGCAATTGGCAACCTCTTTTACGGCTCAAAAGGTTACATCGCGCTCGCTGACGGCGATGAGCCGGAAAATTACAAAACCTGGTTGGGAAAAGCCCAGGAGCCCGGCCCACAAGGCCGTTACAATGACGATGAAGTCGTTCATTTCCAGAACTTTATTGATTGCGTCATCAGCCGCAAAAAGGAAGACTTGAACGCTCCCATCGAGGAAGGGCACAAGTCCTGCGTGCTGGTACATCTGGCGAATGCATCTTACCGTCTTAAACGGACCGTAAACTTTAATCCTGACACGCAGGAAGTTATTGGAGACGAGGAAGCGGCGGAACTGGTGCGGGACGGTGACCGCGGTTATCGCGCGCCTTTTACCGTTCCGGAAGAGGTTTGAAACAGGCAGTCACTCAAAAGTTGCCACTTCTTAATGCGGTGGTACAATGCGTCTAGCCCGGCTTCAATACAGAGCCAGGAAAAAGCTGCCTGCCAAATCCTGGCAGGATTGTTGGGTCGGATTTCATTAATCAATTTGATGCTTCTGGTTGGCATGGTACGCATCATCGCGCCGTCCGCCGACCGAGGTGTGAGAAGGTCCAGGAGGGAACATGAAGAAATATAGCCTGACGTTCGTCACTCTATTGTGTCTCTTTATTTGCGGGCCGCTTTTGGCGCAGTCCGTTCAACCCAAAATCATCGACGGCCACCTGCACTATAACGGCGATCCGGCGTTCCTGCAAAAGGTGCTTGCGAAGATGGATGCCGTGGACGGCATGGCATTTCTCCTGGTTCCCCCGGCGGATATGGACACCGCCGTGCCCTTCATTCATGCCCATCCCAACAGGTTTGTTGGTTTCGCGGAAATCGATATGGACAGTGCGCACGCGCTGGAAGACATTGACCTCGCCCACGAGGCGGGATTTCGGGGCATCGGCGAGCTTGAATACGTGGCCCACAATTATGACGATCCTGTTTATTTCCCCATATATAAGCGCGCTGAAAAGTACCACATGATCGCGCTGTTCCACAC
>JBJKQZ010000348.1:0-4197 GCA_046704865.1 Terriglobia bacterium | reverse complement strand
TTTTGGCGCCGTCTTTCAGATCGGTAAATCGCGCGTGAGCCCAGCGTTCGCATTCATCTGACCATCCCCGGCTTTCCCAATATCCCAGGTAAGGCTTCTTCAGCAGTTCGATGCGTGCTACCCACTTGGGCTGCTTCATGCCGAACTTGCCGGGAATAAATATCCTTACTGGATATCCGTGAATGGGCGGCAGGTCTTCGCCGTTCATCTGCCAGGCGATAAAGTTCTCTTCATTCCACAGGCGCTGGAGTGTGTGGCCGGTTGAGAATCCGTCCGCCGCATAAATGGCCGCATGCGTCGCGTCGCCTGTCGGAGTGGCGCGCTCAATCAATGGCTTCAGCGGAGTACCCGTCCATTTGGCGTTGCCCAGTGCGGTTCCGCCAACAGGATCGGAGATGCACTCGAGCGTATACACCTTTTCAATTCTCGGCAGCTTCAACAGGTCCTGATAATTGATTGTGAAAGGGTGGTCCACAAGGCCGTCGAACTTCAACTGCCACTTGTCGCGGTCAACCGTGGGTGTTCCGCCTTTGGAGGTGACATAAAATTGATCGTTGGGGGTGATCGCCATCAGCGCGGCCTGGCTGCCAAATCGTTCATAGGCTTTGACGGAAAGCTCGCCGGGATCCCGCATGCCGTTCATCCAGCGGCTGGTCAAGGCATATTCAATCATGCCGATGCCGCCCGCGACAGCGCCGATAATCAAAGTTCGTCTTTCCATGGTGCTAATATCTGAGATGCTTGTTGCAGCTCCGAAGTTCCATGTTATCGCGAAGGGCGGAGGTTTCGCCTGAATAGTTTACGCCACGTCCCGCTGGGCTCAAACCGCATCCGGAGGCAACTCGCCGCGTTCTACGACCGCGTCGCGCCCGTATATGGATTCTGGTCCGGGCTTTTTGAGAGACGCGCCTTCCGGCGAGCCTTGGAAGCGGCTCATCCAGGACATGATGAATCGGTGCTGGAAGTTGCGGTCGGCGGTGGTCAGTTTTTTTTCGCCTTGTCGAACATTGCGGGTCTCAAGCGATGCGTGGGTGTTGATCTTTCCGAACGAATGCTTGCAAGAACCCAAAAACGGCTGGCGGCCTTGGGAGATAAGCAAATTAATCTCTGCCGTGCCAATGCGCTATCCTTGCCATTTGCCGACGCGAGTTTTGATATGCTCTTTAACCTTTATATGATGGACCTCTTGCTCGAGGATGATTTTCCTGTTGTATTGCGCGAATTCGCACGAGTGCTCAGGCCCGGCGGGCGGCTCGTGGTTCTGAGCATGGCGGAACAGGCGCGAATGATGAATACCATCTGGATGTGGCTCTATCACTGCTCGCCCGTGATTGTCGGAGGCTGCCGGCCTGTCCCCTTAACCAGGATGCTGGCTGCAGACGGGTGGAGGATTAATCTTCGCGAAGTGATCTCTCAGTGCGGGTTCCGCTCAGAACTGGTTGTGGCGACGTTCGCGGCGGAGAATCCGCAATGAATGAGGTGCCTCGCGTCGCGCATCGCCGGCAGTACTGTTCACGGTGCAACCACATGATGTTTGCGTTTTACGCATCACCGGATGGTCACTTTGGCCTGGCTGACCTTTCAGGAAGCAAATCGCTTGAGGGGCCATCATCGCGCCGTGAAGTACAATGCCTGAAGTGCGGGGCGCGCTACCGGGTGCTGGACCGGCTGGATGCCATGGGACAAGCAGTGAATCGAGTTTAATCGGTTGCGTGAAGGGGTTGCGTACACGTTCCCGGCGTCTTTTACCCAGCACAGAATTTCTCAGCGAATTCGAATTGCAGCGCGAGATTCTTTGATGCATTCGGAATGACTCTGTTCGGGAACGCCTTTCAACCACATTTAATAGGAGAGCTTGGGGCAAAACCGGTTACGCATTTCATTAAGATGGAAGAAATTCAACTCACACAGGAAAGTCTTGCCGCTTATCTCGCCAGTCACAGCCTTGTGCGCGATCCAGCGGAGCTTTCCATTCGGGAGCTTGGGGGCGGCGTATCCAACTTTGTTTCTTTGATTGAGGGGCCCGGCATCCGCTGGGTGGCCAAGCAATCGCTTGGCAAGCTCCGGGTGAAAGACGACTGGACCTCTCAGCGCGAGAGGATATTCCGCGAAGCGGCTGTTATCCAATCGCTCGGCTCCATTCTGGATGGGGCCGTGCCGCAGGTGGTCCATGTGGATCGCGCAAACTTTCTGTACCTGATGACTGCCGCGCCGGAGGGTTCGGTGGTCTGGAAAGAATCTCTGTTGAAAGGAAATAACAACCTTAAAGTTGCGGAGGCGGCCGGGCGATTGCTGGCCACAATGATCACCGCCAGCCAGCAAGACCCATCGTTCCAGGAGCAGTTTGCCGACCGCACTGTGTTTGACGAGCTTAGAATCGATCCCTATTACCGGACAGCGGCGGGTCGGGACCCGGATGCACGGAAAGCTCTGGAAGAACTGATCGAGGATTCATGGAAGATCCAGAACTCGCTGGTTCACGGCGACTACAGCCCAAAGAACATGCTGGTGCGAGACGACAGCATTTTTCTGATCGATTTCGAAGTTGTTCATTGGGGCGACCCGGCTTTTGACTCTGCGTTTCTGGTGAATCACCTGATGCTGAAGTCGTTTTATCAGCCGCGTTACGCAGAGGATAATTTCCAGGCTTGCCGGTTGTTCTGGCAGGCGCTGATGTCAGGGCTCAAGAACGCCCGGACTGAGGATTTTGAGGGCATGACGGTGCGGCACTTGGGAGGACTAATGCTCGCCCGGGTAGACGGGAAATCACCCGTTGAGTACATCCGCGACGAAGCGATTAAATCCCGGGTACGCCGCACCGCAAAGCATCTGCTTGCGATTCGGCCGCGGCAGTTTGAAGAGGCGGTTACGATTGTTGAACAGGCCGTAGCAGAACCATAATTCAACAGGAACAACAGGGGTTCAAATGTCAAGAATCGGCGCCATCCATGCACGTGAAGTCCTTGATTCGCGGGGGAATCCCACGCTGGAGGTCCAGGTGTTTCTGGAAGATGGATCATCCGGCCGGGCGATTGTTCCTGCCGGCGCTTCCACCGGAACATATGAGGCGGCGGAAATTCGCGATGGCGATCTCAACCGCTATCAAGGCAAGGGTGTCACCAAGGCAATCAAAAGCGTAGAGTTCGAGATCCCGCAGGTGCTGGTCGCGTTGGAAGCTGCCGATCAGACCCTGGTGGACGACACGCTGATCCAGTTTGACCGGACTCCGGACAAGCGCCGGCTTGGAGCGAATGCGATCCTGGGAGTTTCAATGGCAGTGGCGCGTGCTGCGGCAAGTGCGGCCCGGTTGCCACTCTACCGCTATTTGGGCGGAGCGGCAGCGAATGAATTGCCGGTCCCCATGGTGAACATAATGAGCGGCGGAATTCATGGCGGCGGAAATGTTGATTTCCAGGACTTCATGATGGTCCCGCTGAGGGCAGCGACATACTCAGAAGCGCTTGCGGATGTTAACGCGGTATATCGCGCGACGAAAGCGGTCCTGATAGAGCGTGGCGTCTATCGCGCGGGGGTTGCCGATGAGGGCGGTTACGCGCCTGCATTGGAAACAAATGAATCGGGTTTCGACATCCTGGCTGAAGCCATGGAGCGCGCGGGTCTTGAACCGGGAAGGGACGCCGGGATAGCGGTGGACGTGGCCGCCAGCCACTTTTACGAGCGGGGAAATTATCATCTCCAGGTTGAGGATGAAGAATTGGATGCCGGCGAACTGGTGGAAAGACTCTCGAACTGCGTGGGCCGTTATCCAATCATTTCCATTGAAGATGGGCTCGACGAAGAGGATTGGGATGGCTGGAAGATTCTCACGGAACGGCTTGGAGACAGATGCGTGCTGATTGGTGATGACCTGTTTGTAACCCATCTCGCGCGCCTCGAGCGCGGAATCGAGCAGGGAATTGCCAATGCCATTCTGGTGAAGATTAATCAGATTGGAACCTTGACGGAAACACTGGATGTGCTCAGCCTGGCGCGGCGGGCTGGCTACCAACCGGTCATCAGTGCACGTTCGGGCGAAACCGAAGACGACTTTATTGCGGACCTGGCTGTGGCGACGGGCGCGTCACTGATTAAAATAGGCGCCATCACACGGTCAGAGAGGCTGGCCAAATACAATCGGCTCAAGCGAATTGAGCAGGAACTGGGCCCTCACGCTATCTATCGCGGGGCGGAAGTTTT
>JBJKQZ010000347.1:0-3787 GCA_046704865.1 Terriglobia bacterium | reverse complement strand
CCTTATTAGTGATCCCAACAATGGGCCCAAAACTGTTGCCGAATGGTTTAACACGGGAGCGTTCCAGCGGCTTGATCTCTCAACCACTCCCGCTGGAGTCTATGGATCTGAAGGGCGCAATGTTGTCCAGGGACCTGGATTCGCGGATTGGGATTTTTCGGCCTTCAAGAATATCCGCGTTACGGAATCGAAGACGCTGCAATTTCGAGCAGAATTCTTCAACCTGTTCAACCGCACTAATTTCCGGCTGCCGAACAGTGACATCAGTTCGCCAACGTTCGGGCAGATCCAGCAGGCACTTGACCCCCGGCTGATTCAGTTTGCATTGAAATTTCTCTTTTAAAGGCAAAGTTGCGCTCCCAATGGATCTCTCATGAAGAATGAAAATGCAATGAATCCCATTTTCCTCGATGATGTTGAACTCGCCGCCAAAGCCAGTCCGGCAGCCGCGCGGTTTGCAGAGATGGAAGCTGAGGGCATTCCAGTGCCGCAGATCCTTTACCTGTTTGCTTTTAAGCCGCGCATGACGGAGCACTTGTCGCGTTTTACACAAGAGTTGATGCGTGGTCCCTCGCCGCTCTCTCCAGGCCTGAGAGAACTGATTGCTGCTTTCACCTCCAGCCGCAATCAGTGCCCGTTTTGAATCGGCTCGCACGCCGCGGTCGCGGCGGAACTGCTGGGCGATGCAGAGAAGGTCAAGGCCGTGCTTAAAGATTACTCCACGGCGCCGATCTCTGATTCCGAGAAAGCGCTCTTTAAATTTGTGACAAAGGTGAACCGCACCTCAAACCAGATAACCCGCGGCGACATCGAAGAAGCGCACAGGGGCGGATGGTCGGATGAAGCCCTCTACGATGCAATCACTGTTTGCGCTATTTTCAATTTCTACAACCGGTGGATTGATGCTACCGGAGTACAGGACATGCCGGCTTTTGGTTATGAGATGTCCGGCCGTCGCATGGCCTCGGAAGGTTACGTCCACGAGGACAAGAAGTGATGACCTTCCCATTCCAGTTCCTTGAGGGGCCCATTTTTAGATGCTGAGTTCTTGTGCTCAACGATGCCTGCTGATCGGCCCGCATGAAACCTGAAAACGGAAAAAGCCACCTTCAGCGCAGGCTGGGGCTTGGGTCTGCTGCCGCAGCAGTCGCCGGAGAGGTGATAGGTGTCGGCATCTTTCTCACGCCTGCCGGCATGGCGCGGCAATTGGGTTCACCTTTCTGGCTGCTGCTGGTCTGGCTGTTTATGGGCCTGTTGGCGGTAGCCGGGGCGCTCTGCTTTGGCGGGCTTGCGGCGCGCTATCCGGAGGCTGGCGGAGCGTACGTTTATCTGCGCGAAGCTTATGGCCCGCGGCTGGCTTTTCTTTACGGCTGGATGCAACTTCTGGTGATTGACCCTGGAGTCACAGCTTCACTGGCCGTTGGCATGGCGGCTTACACAGCTGCCGTCATTCCACTCTCACTTGTGGCGCAGAAGTCTCTCGGCATCGTCGTGATTCTGGTTCTGGCGGCAGTGAACATCCGCGCGGCACGGCTGGGTGGCGGGTTTCTGCAGACACTCGCGTGGCTGAAAGTAGGGGCGCTCGTATTCCTCCCCGTTTGGGCCATCGCCTTCGGTCTTGGAAACTGGGCCCATTTCTCGCCTTTCGTCGCCCAGCGGCCGGGATCGGCTCCGCTGCTTGCAGCGCTTGCCGCGGGCGGGATGGCGGCCTTCTATTCCTTTGGGGGATGGTGGGAGGCCACCAAAATCTCCGAGGAGGTGCAAAACCCGGAACGCGTTATGCCGCGCGCCCTGGTAATTGGGGTCATCGCCGTCACGTTGGTCTACGTCCTTGTTACGGGTGTTTTTGTATACCTTGTTCCCATCAACCAGATTACTTCCGATGAGACTTTCATGGCCCAGGCGGGACGGCAATTGTTTGGTGCGGCGGGTGGTGATGTAATGGCTGCACTTGTTGTCCTCTGCGTTGTGGGCAGCATGGCAGCGCTGCTGATGCTTTCACCCCGAGTCTATTACGCCATGGCCCGCGACGGCCTCTTCTTTCGACCGGTAGCGAAGGTTCACCCACGCTTTGAAACTCCCGCGCGTGCAATCGCCATCCAGGCGATCCTGGCGTCACTTCTGGTAGTGCTCGGAACATTCAGCCAGATTGTGGCCTATTTTGTTTTTGTCGCTGTTCTCTTTCTCGGCCTGACTGTAGCCAGTGTGATCGTGTTGCGGCTGAAATTGAGTGTCGCGGCCTCTCCTGCCGTGCCAGGCTACCCTTATACACCGTTGGCCTTTCTTGCCTTGGTTGTTCTGCTTCTTGTCCTGTTGGCAGGCTACAATCCATTGCAGTCCTTCCTCGGAGTGGCGGTGGTCAGCTTGGGCATCCCTGCTTTCCGGATGGTTGGGCGATAAACCGAATCGTCTGCCAGCACAACATCATCACACCGTAGAATAATCATCGGGCCGGGCCCGCCGCGGGTGTGGTAATTTTCTGTTCGAGGAGAATGCAATGGCAGATCAAAAGTTGGATGGCCGCGTGGCCGTAGTCACAGGAGCAAGCAAAGGACTTGGAAAAGAAATGGCCGTTGCGCTGGCGCAGGCGGGCGCGACGGTTGCGCTGGTGGCACGCAGCGGGGAGTTGCTGGAAAAGGTGAAGGCTGAGATTGAAGCGCGAAACGGCAAGTCCCATGTTGTGGCTGCAGACGTCCGCGAGGAAGCAGAAGTCAACCGGATGGCCGGGCAAGTCCGTAACGTCGCGGGCGTGCCCGACATTCTGATCAACAACGCGGGCGTCAATCTGCGAAAGCCCCTCCACGAATTTACGCTGGAAGAGTGGCGGCTGGTGATGCAGACGAATCTGGACAGCGCGTTTCTCTGCTCCCGAGCCTTTGTTCCCGGAATGATCGAAAAGAATTTTGGACGTGTCATCAACATCGCCTCCACCATGGCGCACGTGGCACTGGCGCATCGCACCGCCTACTGCGCCAGCAAGGCGGGCCTTTTGGGCATGACAAAAGCCCTGGCGCTGGAACTTGCGCCCCACGGCATAACTGCCAACGCCATCAGCCCGGGTCCCTTTGCCACGGAAATGAACACCGTCCTGACGCAGGATCCGGTGCGCAACGCGCAGTTCATTTCCAAGATTCCGGTCGGCCGCTGGGGCAAGGTGGGGGAGATTGGCCCGCTGGCCGTCTTTCTCTGCTCTGAAGCAGCCGGATTTATTACTGGTACCGACATCCTGATTGACGGAGGTTGGACGGCGCAGTAATGACAGCCCGGAAAATGTTTCCGTTTCCAGTACGTCAAACATACCCTGCGGGCTTTTTGGGCATCGTAAACAGTGTGATAGTTTTTATGCAGGGGATGGAGAAAACTTTTCTGGAACTTCCGACGGGCGTCTGGTGTCTACATGGTTAGCAAGAATAAATGCAGTTGCGGCAGTTATTCAAATTCAAAATGCCCCTCAATCGGGCCGTTCCAATCATGAGGGGAGATTGCCGTGCTCTTTGATTCTGAAGCCCCCAAACCGAAAACCGGAATTCGGAAATATTGGCCATTGCTGGCGGTCATTATTGTTGTGGGCAGCGTGATCGGATATTTCGCGCTGCACAACCTGCCGGAAAAGCGCGCCGTTGCGCGATTCCTCACGCAACTGAAGGATGGAAATTACCAGGAAGCTTACAAACTTTGGCAGCCTGCCTCAGACTACACCTACGATGATTTTATGCACGACTGGGGTCCGCAGGGCGACTAAGGAAAGATCCACGAGTTCAATATTATAGTATCAGAATCCAAATGG
>JBJKQZ010000346.1:0-3685 GCA_046704865.1 Terriglobia bacterium | reverse complement strand
GCGTCCCCGAAGACGGGGATTGGTACGCGCGCAACATGTACATGCAAGGTTCGAAGCAGAACAAGTTCCAGGTAGCGCACTACGGCCCTCCGTCGCTTTTCGGTTACAAGGATCTCTGCGCCCAGTGGACGCTCCTGAACTGGCAGCCCTCGGAATTGATGGACCTCTATGTAAGCGCCGGCGCTCGTTTTTTTGTAGCCCTAGCCAATCATCACGACGGTTTTGACAACTGGAATTCCAAACATCACTCCTGGAACGCTGTCAATCTGGGTCCGCACCGCAACGTGATCGGAACCTGGGCAGCGGAAGCACGCAAGCGGAATCTGCGCTTCGGCGTCACCGTTCACCAGGCGCGTAACTGGTGGTGGTTCCAGACCAGCCACGGTGCTGACTCTACCGGCCCGCAGGCTGGGCGCCCCTACGATGGTCGCCTGACCCTCGCCGAAGGCCGCGGCCAATGGTGGGATGGTTACGATCCGCAACAGCTTTACAGCGTCAAGCATCCTTATGACGCGCTGCCGGATATTTCCTACGTGAAGAATTTCTACGACCGCACGCGGGACCTGGTAGACCAGCACAATCCCGACCTGCTCTACTTTGATAATCCGCTGTTCCCCCTGGGCTGGGGCGGAATGAATATTGGGGCCTATTATTACAACAACAGCCTGCGCCTCAACGGCGGCAAACTGGAAGGCGTCATCAACATCAAGAACGTCCCGCCGAAGCTGGCCAAGGCCGTGGTGGCGGACATTGAGCGCGGCCTGGCCTCCGGGATCCTGCCGCAACCCTGGCAGTCCGAAACCTGCATCGGCGACTGGCACTACCAGCGCGAACTGTTCAACCGTCCGGGCGAGTATGGCGGCTACATGGAACCGCGTGAGGCCATCCACTGGCTGGTGGATACCATCAGCAAGAACGGCACCTTCGTGTTGAATATTCCCGGTAAACCCGACGGGACGATTGACCGCAAGGAAAAGCTGATTCTTCAAAAAATCGGAGAATGGTTCAAGATCAACAGTGAAGCCGTTTACTCCACCCGACCATGGACAGTGTATGGCGAGGGACCACACACGATCAAGTCGGGGTCGTTCCAGGGCAAATCGGCAAAGGAGCTGGATGGCCGTGACATTCGCTACACGCGGAACAAGGCGAACACCGTGGTTTATGCCTTTGCGCTTGGCTGGCCGGAGCAGCCCGTGATGCTGAGCTCGTTTGGCTCCGCGTCTTCCACCAAACCTGGCAAAGTGGCACACGTCGAACTGCTGGGTTCGCCGGAAAAAGTCCACTGGCGGCAGAATGGTGAAGGGCTGCGAATTGAACTTCCCAGGCAAAAACCGTCCGTCGACTTTGCCGTCGTCTTTAAACTCAGCCTCGCCTGATCGATGGCGCAAAAGAAACTGGATCCCGGCTTTCTTAATTTTTGTCACGTGGAACACCTTGGTTGTGGGTTGTGGTCTGCCCATTTGTTCCATGGCCTGGAGCCTGCCCAGCGGCTCAAAGGTCCTCATCTCCTGCACTTCGATGGCACACCCCTGAACTGGGTTATTAATCTGTCCGAATAGGTTAACTGCTGGCCAATGTTGCCGGTGCATTGGCCAATCCCTGCATTACGGATTTCAGAATCTGACTGCGCCGAACCTTCCATCCTGCCCTAAGCCGATTCAAAATGCCCCAACTTTTGGGCCTTCCACCACCCTGATATTGAAGGCGTTGCAGCCGGCTCTTGAGCCTCCAAACAACTTGCGCAACTTTTCCCCCCACCGCGGGTTCATGGAAGTGGATGCCGGATGATTACGAGCCGGGCTGAGTCTTGCCGGGTTGGGCCGAAGCCTACTCTGGAAGCGAGAACTCAAGGAAAGCCCGGAAACATGCCTCTTTTACCGGCTTGCCAAGGCATCTTCGGGATCGGGGTTCACGGTTCCCAGGCCGCTTGACCTGCGGCAAACATGATTGCCGCACACGCGGCAGAACAGGATAAACATAGGGCACATCATAAGGGTCCGGCAGGGACCCAGGAGGAATCTTCATGCGAAGGCACCTGATTGGTTTAAGCATTGTTATTGTTGCGGCACTTGCCGTTCTCAGTTGCGGAGGCTCAATGAACAGCAGCACGACGGGAACCACGCCGTCGTCCGGCGGGCAGGTGGCCCTGATGGGAACTGACGCTCCAGTCTGTGGTGTGGCTGCGTTCGACGTCACCATCACCGGCGCCACGCTGACTCCGGCAGGCGGTGGCACACCCATATCCGTGATTGACTCATCGAACCCCGTCACTGTTGATTTTGCCTCGCTGGTTGGGTTCAACACGCTGTTGAACATGAGCAGCGTGCCTGCCGGAACATATTCCCAGATCACGTTTACTTTTATGCCCAATCCTTCCCTGACGGTTCTGGAAGGAAGCCCGGTGACTCCCACAAACATTCCCGCCACGCTTACCGAGACAACCGTCACCGCCAATATCAGCCCTGCATTGCAGGTTACTTCGAACGGATCGAGTGGTCTGACGCTTGACTTCCAGCTGTTCCAGTCGATTGAGACAGATCCGAATACGGGCCAGATCACCGGCACCGTCAATCCCTCCATTGTTGTTACACCCGCAGTGATCACAAAGGTCAACGGGCTGGGTGATCTCGACGATTTCGAAGGCATTGTTGAGGCGGTCACAACCACCAGCAGCAACTCCAGCTTTACCGGCAGCTTCACACTGCGAGTCAGGAATACCCGGACATTCCAGGTGAACATCGACAGCAGCACCAAATTCGATGGAGTCACCGACTTGACCGGACTGACCAAGGGAATGTTTGTGGAAGTGGACGCGAACATCGACAAGGACGGCAACATTGTCGCCAATAACGTCGAAGCAGAAACCGCGACCGACGCAACCACAGCCGCTTTCGTCGGCCCCATTCTTTCCGTTACCACAGACAGCAGCGGTAGCGCCACGCAGCTCACCATGTTTGTGCGCGCCGAACATCCAGATGTAAGCGCCACCATCCCATTGCGCTCCAAGGTCACTGTGAACCTCTCATCAACCACCGGCTTCAGGATTGCGCGATTCGGGGCTGACTTGAGTTCCTTCTTTTTCAACGCCTCCGCCATCGCGCGCGGCCAGCATGTGGTGGTACACGGTCCTTTCACTGGAGGTTCATCTCCCGCCGTTACGGCCAACATGATTGTTCTGCGGCGGCAGCCGGCGCTCGGCAACGCCCTGGCCAGCCCGGCGCCGGTGATCGGCTCTGACGGCAAAACGGGAGGCTATTACCTGGCGCCCTGCAATCCGCTGGTCCAAAATCAGACCGTGAACGTGGTCACCTCAAACCTTACGTTCTTCAACGGCCTGACGGACCTCAACAGTCTGGACAACACCTCCGTTTACCTGAACCGCGGCTTCCTGCTTTACACAACAACCTCCGGGTCATGGAATGGACTCTCATGGACAAACCCGCCGGCATATGTGTTCCCGGCCTTTGTGGTGCGGAAGCTGAATGTCCCCTGAAGCTGAATTTCCTGAGACACCTGCTAATGGAACAACCTTCTGAAACGAAAGCTCCCCCGGGCTAAAACCTGGGGGAACTTTCCCTTCTTTTCTGCGTATAAAATGGTATAGAGACATAGGAGCTCTACTCCATGGTCAAATTTCTCCTCTGGTGTATTCTGCTGGTCATTTGCTGGCCACTGGCGCTGA
>JBJKQZ010000345.1:0-4979 GCA_046704865.1 Terriglobia bacterium | reverse complement strand
GGCTGTTTGCTCCAACAGACATCGTAGGTTATTACGCAGCAGCGGAGAAGCTGAGCAGGGCGGCCTTCGCGCTGCTGAGCCCTATCAATCAGGCGATCTATCCACGTGTTGTGCGCCTTATTCAGCAAGCGCCCCTGGATGCCGCTCGACTGGTCAAGCGAGCCCTTTTGCTGCTGGCGACTGCGGGAGGTGGCATCGGTTTGTTCCTGTTTGCTTTTGCGCCGTGGATCGTCAGGTTTGTTTTTGGGAAAAGCTACTCTCCCGTTATTCCCATGCTTGAAGTGTTGTCTCTATTGCCGCTCCTTGTTAGTTTGAGCAGCGTGTTCGGCTTGCTTTGGATGCTCCCGCTGGGCATGGACCGCTCTTTCAACACCATCATCCTGACAGCGGGATTGGTCAATTTGTCCCTGGCATTGCTCCTGGCTCCGATTTTTGCGGGACAAGGTATGGCATGGGCTGTGGTCATCTCGGAATTGTATGTGGTAATCGGCATGTATTATTGGCTCAGCAAGAAGAAGCAAGACCCGTATCGCTTCGCCAGGAAATTAAGCGGATAGAAAACATCGTAATGACCTTACATTCCAGAACTCCCTTCGAGTCCTCAACGGATTGTTCTCGCCGATCCCGTTGAATGGATGAGTTCAAGAATTTATGGGAGACTAAAACCTGCCGGTCATACCTGTTATTGAGACAGAGTTAGAGCATGAAAGTTCTACTTGAGGATGGGTTCTCGGTTGAAAAGGGAACGGGTGTAGGGCGCTATACGCAGAATCTTGCCCATGAACTCGGAAAGCATCCTGAAATTGAACTTGTACCCCAGCCGGCCAGGGGAATCATCGGTAAGGTTCGCCCGCTGGGCGCGCGGCGGACCGTTTATGCCGCCTGGCTCGAAACTGGTTTTCAAAACCAGGTCAGGAAACTCGGACCGGATCTGATCCATTTCACCAATCATCTTGTCCCGCGGGCCAGGAAATCCCAGGCCAGATACGCGGTCACCATTCATGATTTGACGGCGTGGAGATTGCCTGATGCTTTTCCGCCCATCTACGTCCGATATATACGCACTGTGGTTCCACGGGCCGTGAAACTTGCCGATCTTGTCCTATGCCCGTCCGACTCCGTCCGGAACGAGGTTATCGAACGCTTCAATCTGGATGAACGGAAGGTCAGGACGGCGTGGAACGCGGACTCGCGCCTGCCGGAACTGACACCAGAAATACAGGAGGAATTATCCTGTCAATTCCGCAAGAGGCTGGGGCTGCAAAAGCCATTTATCCTTTTTGTTGGAACGCTCGAACGTCGCAAGAACGTGACGACTCTTATCGAAGCATTTAGCCGTGCTGCCGGCAGTGCCGACATGCAACTGGTGATGGTCGGTCGGCCCGGGTACGGCTTTGCAGAAATTGAAGCTGCCATAAAACGGCAACCGAGCCCCACTCGGTACATCGTAACCGGATTCGTCAGTGACGAAGAACTCGCCATGCTCTACACCTTGGCTGATCTGTTCGCTTACCCGTCACGCTACGAAGGGTTTGGTATCCCGCTGGTTGAGGCAATGAGTTTCGGGCTTCCGGTTGTAGCATCGAGGATTCCCGCCAGTGAGGAAGTGGCTGCGGACGCAGCCCTCTATTATGACGACCCGCTGGACGTGGCAGCCCTCGCCGACAGGATTCTTGAGCTTCTGGGAAGTCCGGCGTTGAAGTCTGAAATGGGTTCACGCGGCAGGCAACGGGCAGAAAGATTTCGCTGGGAACACGTTGTCCGGATGTATGTTGACGCTTACAAGAGCTCATTAAACAACCTTTGATTCGTTCCGAACTGATTAATGTTTCTCTGGAAATTTTTCCGGTCATAGTGAATCGAACATCTCGCTGCCGGTAAGGCCTTCGTACCCATCGTGTCCATAGGATTTGACCGCGAGGAGAGAATTCAGAGCCATCCGTCAAACATCTGCATCCGTAACAAAAGACTCAGATTGACGGGTATTGGAGCGTGTGTTATCCTAGCCGTTTGCGTGAGTCTTGCCGGAAGTTCCTGCTCCTGACCGAACGTTGCGGCGTTGTTCTAATCCTCCTGGCCTTGATGATTGGCGGGTGGGGTTGCGCCGTTAGACGCACAATCCACGTTTCTCCGCCAAAAGTATCAAGTCCCCCAAAGCAAGCAACCGTTGCCGAGCTTGTCAAGGAGGTTGATGCATGGAGCCGGAATATCCAAACAATGAAGGCGACGGTCGTATTCACGCCAACGACAGGCTCGATTTATACCGGGATCATCAAGCAGTACCAGAACGTCGGCGGGTTCATTTTGCTGAAAAAGCCTGCCCTCATTCGCATCATCGGACAGGCGCCAGTAGTCAGGACGGAAATTTTTGATATGGTATCTGACGGCCAGCAGTTCTGGGTTTCTATTCCCCCAAAGAACAAGTTTATTGTGGGAAAAAACAACTATCACGAATCGGGTGGGAAACCGTTGGAGAATCTTCGGCCGGAACACATCCTTGACGCCCTGCTGATTCCTCCGATCGACGATTCCAGGGAGAAATTCTTTAAAGAAGAAACCCCGACGCCTTCAGGACAGTCTTATTATGTTGTGAACGTTGTGGAACCTGCCGGCACGGGCGAATTGAGTCTGGGGCGGAAAGTGTGGTTCGATCGGTCCGACATGCACATCTCACAACTTCAGCTTTTCGGCCCCGGAGGCGCACTTGTCGAGGATGTCCATTACTCTGACTATGAAGACTTCCAGGGAATCCGTTACCCGGCTGAAATCACGTTGAACCGCCCTGAAGAAGGCTATACGCTTTCCATAAAGATGGAGAAGGCTACGTTCAATCAACCGCTTCCACCGGAAACATTCGTCCTGAAAAAGCCGCCAAACGCGAGCGTGGTGGAACTGGGAGGGAATAAGTAGGTGAGGGAGTCACTTGGTTAACCGGATGATATTCGAAAATGTTCTCCACCGGCCGATCCGGACGCTGGTAAGCGTGCTGGCCGTAGCGATCGAGGTGGGGATGGTGATGCTGGTGGTGGGAATGACCCACGGCATGTTGCATGAGACCGCCAAACGCGTTCAAGGCGTCGGCGCGGATATTATGGTGCAGCCTCCGGGAGCTTCCATGTTTTTTGGGCTCACCCAGGCGCCCATGCCCGTTCAGGTTGGGGATCGGCTTGCGGAAATCCCGCATGTTCTGGCGGTAACCCCCGTGCTGTTTCTTTTCAATGCCCACGGGGGCATCAACCTCATCTATGGCGTTGATATGCCAAGCTTTAATCGAGTGAGCGGAGGGTTTACTTACCTTAAAGGCGGGCCATTCGAGCATCCCTATGACATCCTTGTGGACGACTGGTATGCACGGGCGAACAACGTAAAAGTGGGCGAAACGCTCAACTTCCTGAACAACAATTTTCACGTTGCCGGCATTGTTGAGCACGGTATGGGGGCGCGGCTTTTTATCCCGCTATCCACGGCTCAGGATTTGACCGGCGCACGCGACAAAGCTTCAATTTTCTACGTAAAATGCACCGATCCCGGTTATACCCATGCGGTCATGGCCTCCATTCGGAACCTGCTCCCCAAGCACCAGGTCCTCTCGATCAAAGAATATATGTCCTTGATGACGTCGAATAACCTCCCGGCGCTAAATGCGTTTATTACGGCCATGATTACGGTGGCGGTGGGTATCGGGTTTCTGGTTATTTTCCTGTCCATGTACACAACCATCACTGAGCGTACGCGCGAAATCGGCATTTTAAAGTCACTGGGAGCGGGCAAAAGGTATATCATAGGAGTGATATTACGGGAAGCCAGTCTGCTCAGCATTATTGGCGTCCTTGCTGGATTTGCTGGGACATGGCTGGCGAGAAAAGTCATCGTAGCAACGTTTCCTACTTTGACCGTTGAATTAACCTTGCACTGGGCGCTCTGGGCGGGTTTGCTGGCCCTTGGAGGCTCCCTGCTCGGCGCCTTCTACCCGGCAATACGCGCGGCACGGCTTGACCCAGTGGATTCACTGGCTTACGAATAAGGAACATTCGGACCTCGATGGGCTCAATTTTTCTGGCGGCAACTGAAAACGAAACCAAGGGAGCAGACCGAATTGGCTGTATGGAACCGATCATCGCAACGGAGAACCTGACAAAAACCTATCGGGTCGGGAAAGTTGACGTTCCGGCGCTTCGGGGAGTGGATCTTATAGTCCAGGAAGGCGAGTTTGTCGCGGTGGTCGGACCTTCCGGCTGCGGCAAATCGACTTTGCTGCACGTACTTGGAGGGCTGACACGGCCCACCGGTGGTCGCGTGCTGGTGGATGGCAACAACTTTACCGGCATGAGCGATGCGGAGCGCACCAAGTTCCGCCGCCACAAGATCGGTTTCGTTTTCCAGCGGTACAACCTGCTTCCCACGCTGACGGCAAGGCACAACATTGCGATTGCCCAGCACATCCAGGGTGATGGATTTAACCCGCACAGGTTTGAGGCCGTAGCGGGAATGCTGGGGATTCAAGACAAACTGGACCGCAAGCCTTTTGCGCTTTCCGGCGGCGAGCAGCAACGCGTGGCCATTGCGCGGGCGGTGATTTGTGAACCGAAGCTTCTGCTGGCAGACGAACCCACTGGTAACCTGGACACTGAAAACTCGCAGCTCGTACTGAATATGATGCGAATCCTGAATCGTGACTTTCGCCAGACGATCCTGATGATCACCCACAATCCGGAAGCCGCTTCAGTGGCTGACAGAATTATCAGAATGCGTGACGGCCGGATTGTTTCCGATTGATTCCTCTTACGTTTGCCGTTATCTTACTCAAATAATAGTCGTATGGCATCAAGCACCGAGTTCCGCGAACCAAGCGTTTCGCGCCCCCGGGACCGGGTGGCGGAACATAAGAAGTCTTCGCCCGGCTCCAGAGTCAAGCTGGTCATCACACGGGCGGTTTTCTGGTCTTATGAGCGGGGAAGCTGGCAATACGATGTTATCTG
>JBJKQZ010000344.1:0-2908 GCA_046704865.1 Terriglobia bacterium | reverse complement strand
GAGCAATTCCATTCGGGTTGATGTGCAGCCTAGCGAAGCGCCTTCTTCGGTTTCCTCCAACGCTGCCGGAGCAACGAACGCCTCGGAGCATGTAAGCCTCTCGCCAGATACCGTGAAAGCTGTATCGCGACCCGTACAGCCTGCCTACCCAGTACTTGCAAAACAGATGCGAGTGCAGGGATCAGTTGTGCTTCAGGCGTTAATTGGAAAAAACGGCAACATTCAAGATTTGCACGTGTTGAGCGGGCCGGACATTCTCTCCAGCGCCGCCATGGAAGCAGTCAGACAGTGGCGTTTCAAGCCTTACTTTCAGGCCGGCCAACCCGTCGAAACCGAAGCGCATATTACAGTAAACTTCACGATATCCACCTACTGACCGCCGGCTCCACGGCAGGAAAGAAATCTGGAGGGAGAATGTTGCGTCACAGGGCTCCTTGGATTGTCTGCTGTTTTCTCGTGTTCTTTGGATGCTCCAGTTCGCAGAGCTCTCACGGTGAAAATCCTTCTGTGGAAAGAAGCAACGTGAACTTCACAATAGCGAGTTCCAGTTTTTCCGATGGCGCTGCAATTCCAAGAAAATTTACCTGTGATGGCGAGAATGTCTCACCCGAACTGTCCTGGACTTCGATTCCCGCAGGCGCAAAGAGCCTTGCTCTGATAACAGAAGATCCGGATGCACCCGCCGGAACGTGGACGCATTGGGTATTGTTCGATTTACCCGCAGATACCAGACAATTGCCGGAGGGAGTAGCCGCATCCGCCGAATTGCCGAACGGCGCCAAACAAGGCAGGAATGACTTTGGGAAAATGGGCTACGGTGGGCCCTGTCCCCCGCCGGGAAAGGCGCATCGCTACTTCTTCAAGCTGTATGCTTTAAGCTCCCACCCCGAGATCCAGGCAGGCGCGAGCAAGCAGGAACTGCTGCATGCGATGGAAGGGTATATCCTGGCGCAGACCGAAATGGTCGGTACGTACCAGCGTCAGTAAGCTTGCTGACAATTTCTCAGCTCGAACCTACTGCGCCGTATGACAGAAAAATAAAACGGGCGTCCGACTCTTACGAGTCTCTGGACGCCCGGGCAGCCCTCCCCCAGAACTGCTCGAGAACAAGACTATCTATTCACCCCGCTCTTGCAAATGGCACTTACGTGCCAAGGCGGCCCACGCAAGTGCCATGCTTTCACCAAAATGTAACCTGCCGTGAGGTTACTTTGTGGAAATCTGCTGATTTTGTTGAAGAAACTCAACGCCGGCTAGGCAGGATTCACGGCAATTTCCGTGGCCTCTTCTACGCGGTTCCGGCCATTCGACTTGGCCTTGTATAAGGCAGCATCGGCTGCCTGTAGAAGTGATTCGAAGCTAAGCAGGTTTTTCATGGAGCTCGCGGATACCACTCCCAGACTCACGGTTACGGAGACATTGCAGGCGTCGCAGGCAATCGAGCGACCAGCGATGGCGGCCCGTATGCGCTCAGCGCCCGCCAACAAGTCTTGCCGGCAACAGCCGGGCACAACAATGAGAAATTCTTCTCCGCCATAGCGCCCTGCCGAGTCATAGCTTCTGACTGCGGCCAATAATCTAGCCGCCACTTCGCGCAGAATCGCGTCTCCCGTAAGATGGCCCTGCGTGTCGTTGATATCCTTGAAGTGATCTACAACTGCCATGATGATGCCCAATTCGCTTGCGGTCCTGCGGTGCCGTGCGGTTTCCTTCTGCACGATTTCCAGGATGGCTGGACGGTTCCACAGGCCGGTTAAAGCATCGTGGGCAACCTCAAATTGCAACTTCTCCTTGGCGCGTAACAGCGCATCCTGAAGATGCACGATGCGGCTGCCTGCGCGTATACGAGCGCGGAGTTCGTCCACATCGAAGGGTTTTGTGAGATAGTCATCGGCCCCGGCGTCCAGGCCGACGATCACGTCCTGTTTTTCATCCTTTGACGTGACCAGCAAGAGGTAGCAGTAATGTGCGTTCTGATTGCTGCGCAACTTCCGGCAAAGCGTTACGCCATCCATCTCCGGCATCATCCAGTCGAGAATGGCCATCCTTGGGGCCGTGCTTTCGCTGAGTATCTTCCAGGCTTCCAATCCATTTTCAACCGCGATGACTTCGTAACTCCATTTCTCCAAAGAAGTCTGCAATAAGTGGCGGAAAACGGGATCATCATCGGCGACAAGGACAGTATTTACTGCAGAGGGGTCGTCAGTCAGCGCCAAAGACTCGGCAAAATAACGGACCTTTTCGATGTCCATGGCTAGCGTACACTCGCGGGATTTTCGATTTGGCCATGCAAAACCGTCAAAGCCTCTTCCATGCACACCAGGATTTGTGGAGCGCGGGAAAGGTCTTTAGCGCGCCCCATGTCCTCAAGTAAGCGGGCGGTTTCAGTAGCATTCGAGGCTCCCAAATACCCCACCTCCCCCTTCAAACTGTGCGCAGCCCGTTGCAGTTCCTCCGCGTTGCCGAATGCGATGGCATTGCGCACTCTTTCCAGCAACTTAGGATATTCCGCCAGAAATATCTGGCAAAGTTCCCACAGTAACTGTTCATCCCCGCCCACACGTTCCAGGGCCTTTTCTTTCGACCATGTGCCGGGAACCCGGGGCTGAGAATGAGTTAGTCCGGGCTGGACACGCTTCAATTTGGCAAGGGTTTGCTGAAGATCGCAGAAACGAATGGGTTTGGCAATGTAGCCGTCCATACCTGCTTTTAAGCAATGTTCCCTGTCAGCGGACATGGCATGGGCAGTTATCGCGTAGATCGGCAGGTGAGTGCCGCCCTGCTTCTCGTATTCGCGGAGCAGGTGGGTTGCCGCAATGCCATCCATCTCCGGCATTTGTAAATCCATGAATACAAGATCGAATCTCTCATTCATGGCGCGGGCCGCGGCATCTCTTCCATTCGAGGC
>JBJKQZ010000343.1:0-3741 GCA_046704865.1 Terriglobia bacterium | reverse complement strand
TTCGACGACAATTGTATCGATTTTCGGGTTGTTGCCCAGCCCGAAATGCACGCGAATATCACTCGCGCTCAGCATGCTGCCGTCAGTGTGAGCATGACGCCACAAGGTTGGCTGGCCCTTGCGGAATACGCCAATTCTGGCGCCCATTCCGAACCTGTTTAGTCTGGGCGCCTCCAGTCGGACAAGCAGCCAGTGATTTGGAGTACGCGACTGATTGAGGAGGATTCGCGCCGGGGCATCTTCATTGGTGATAACAATGTCCATGTTGCCATCGTTATCAATGTCTCCGAATGCCGCGCCCCGGCTGGTCTCGATCAATTGAAGAACAGGACCGGCCGCATCCGTTACCTCGCGAAATCCTTTGCCGGGACCTTCGTTGTGGAACAATTGGTTTTTCTGCGCATAAGGCGTAACATTACTCTGCATGGAGTCAATGATGGTCATGGCGCCGTTTGCGATAAAGAGGTCCATCAGGCCGTCATTGTCGTAATCAAAAAAGCCCACGCCGTATCCTGTATAGCCAAAAGTCGGCTGCGCCAGATCGAACTTGGTCGTATCGTCGTCATAAAAACCTTTTCCATCGCTGCGGAAAAGAGTGACTCCCTCGCGGTTAAGGTTTGTGACGAGCGCCTCCAGCCGGCCGTCATTGTCGATATCATCCGCCGTGATTCCCATTCCGGCCTTGGGCAGACCGTCTGCGCTCAGGGCCATGCCCATATCGAGCCCGGATTCCTTGAAGGTTCCGTTGCCCTGGTTTATCCACAGCCGGTTGGCCGCCGTATCGTTGGCAACATAGATGTCGATCAGGCCGTCGCCGTTGAAGTCCATGCAGATGACGCCGAGCCCTGGGCCGTACGAAGAGGCAATGCCGGAGGATTCTGTAACGTCAACAAATTTTCCGTTCCCGAGGTTGCGGAACAGCCGGGAGGGAATGGCGTGGTATGCAATCGGGGAGCAGTAATCAGGTTCTCCCGAAGGCGAATAGCATTGTTTGTTTCCACGGACGGTAAAGTCCACGTAGTCGCAGACAAATAAATCGAGCAGGCCATCACCGTTGTAATCCACCCACGCTGCGCTGGTGCTCCAACGAGGATCCCCGACGCCGGCCTGTTCGGTGACATCGGTAAAAGTGCCGTCACCGTTGTTGTGGTAAAGAACGTTCTGCCCGAAGTTTGTGACGTAAAGGTCCTGGTAGCCGTCGTTGTCATAATCTCCAACGGCGACGCCCATGGCATAGCCCAAATTCCCGACGCCAGCTTTTTCCGTGACGTCCTCAAATTTTAATTTCCCGGTCTCAGAAAGCATGTTGCGGAACAGGCGGTTGCCAGGTTTCCACCCGGGCGGAGGTGGAACCAGCGGCTTCTTGCCGGGCTCGAGCATGTTCCCCTGGAGCAGATAAATGTCCAGGTCTCCATCGTTATCGTAGTCAAACAGAGCGAGGCCCGCCCCAAGGATTTCCGGCATCAGGTGATCGCCGGTAGAGCCGCTGAAGTGGTGGAAATTCAGGCCGACCTCTGCCGAGACATCGCGGAAAAGAGGCTGGGTCGTGGGTAGGGGCCGGGCGGCACGTGCTTTGCGCGGCCAGGCGCACACTGCCAGGCTGGCCAGTAATAAGTCCCGTCGAGTCAATGAATCCTCTCAGTTGGCTGATATCGTTTTGTACAGGCTTGGCGGCAGAATTTCAACATGGGTTCAATCACTGTTCCAGACTCGCAAGGTCGTGCTTGATGTTACTCAGGAGTTGCGTCTGGTTCCTCGCTGCCGCTTCGTCCCGCGCCTTGCGCATGTAGAGCAGGGCATTCTGCCGGTCGCCCGCGCGAGCATAGGTTGCGCCAAGCGCATAGAGATAACCTGTTGTGTTGGCATCGACGGGGGTAAGGATCTTCTGGAATTCCTGAATCGCCTCCGTATACTTGCCCTGATTTGCATAAATCTGGCCGATGTGGAAGTGCGCCAGGCGAAAATCGGGCCGGTCCGCGACTGCTTTCTGGTATTGGGCAAGCGCCTCGTCAAAGTGGCCCTGCATGGCGAGGAGGTATCCCAAATTGTCATGCGCCTCCGCATAGTAAGGATTGATCTGGATCGCTTTTCGCATGGCCTGTTCTGATTCCTGGAACTTCTGCAGGCGGAACATCAGGACGCCATAATTGTAATAGCAGTCGGCGCGGTTCGGGTTAAGTGCGATGGCTTTTTGGTACGCCTGAAGCGCCTTGTCATTTTCTCCCACCCGGGCGTAAAGCTGAATGAGGTTGATGTAGCTCTGGACTTCATTGGGGTCCACCTGGATCGCCTTCAAATGCAGTTGAATCGCTCCTTGAAGATTACCTGCATCCGCCAGGGCCAGGCCGCGGCGAATGTAGGCAACGGCGCTGTGGTCCAGTTGCTGCACAGCCGCGCGAACAGGATCGACCGCCGGTGGAACCGTCGTCATGTTGGCCTGGTAAAGCTTGAAATGCTCTGCGGCCTTTTGCGGCTCGCCAAGCTTGCGGTACGCGCCCGCCAGGGCGAATTGAGCCGCGCCATACTGGGGAACAAGGTCGCAAGCCTTTTCAAGGGATGTGGCCGCCGCGCTGGTATTTCCCTGCGCAGCCTGGACCCGGCCGAGACCGTAAAACGCCTCGGCGCTGTTTGAATCTTCGGTGGTAACTTCCTGGTAGATTTTGCCCGCGGCTTCAACCTGTCCCGCGGCGAACATGCTATCCGCAAGCTTCAGTTTGGCGGGAAGATAGCTGGGCCTGAGCTTAAGGGCCTGCTGAAAAGCGTCGATGGCTTTGAGGTATTTTCCTTCCTTAAACAGGACGAATCCCAGATCGTAAGTCCATTCAAATGACTTGGGATCGAGAAGGTGAGCTCGGAGGTAACAAACCTCCGCCAGCGAATACTGTTCGTAGGTATCAAGAACCATCGCCAGTTGGCCGTTGGCCGCGGCATCCAACGGGTGAGCATTCGCGGCCTTGTAAGCTTCTTCGACTTGTTGAATGACTATGGGAAAAAGATTGGTGGTTCTGGGAGCGGGCAGCGGGGGCAACTCAGTGGCAGGAAGCAGGGAAACAGGCCCAAACAGAAACAAAATCAACAGCCATTTCTGGAGGCGCCCCGTCCGCATAGGGCTATTGTAGCGGTGGAAGAGGATCATGAGTCAAGTATCCGTGCAGGCGCTGCGACCGGCGCGGTGGTTCGGCATGCTCTGAAACTATGGCGTGGCGATCTGCGCCGCGAAGAGTGTGCGGTTGGCGAAGAGTGACTCTGAGTGGAGCGCGAAAGTGAACGCCCGGCAAGGTACACCCCTGCGCCTACTTCACTGCTGCAGGATGAGCCGAAGTGCACGGGCGTTGCTTCCGAATTAATCGCCGGGTTTGGCTTGTGCTGGGTAATTGGAGGGAAAGTCCCTTACCAGCGTGGTTCCCGGGGAGTGTGCGGGCCTCCGCGAGAGCCTCCGTGTCCGCCGCCACCTCGCCGCTTGCCGCCAAATCCGCCTCCGCCGCCGGAGCCGAATCCGCCGCGCCGTTCCGGTTTGGGACGGGCTTCGTTGATGGTAAGCGCTCGCCCGCCAAACTCCTTGCCATTCAGGTCCGCAACAGCTTTTGCCGCCGCTTCGTCGTCTGCTATTTCAACAAAAGCAAACCCACGCGACTTGCCGGTGTCACGGTCTGTCATGATCCGGACTTGCTGTACTTCTCCGAACGCACTGAACAGATCCCGGAGTTCGTCCTCTGTAGCGGTAAAGGGAAGGTTCCCTAC
>JBJKQZ010000342.1:0-2848 GCA_046704865.1 Terriglobia bacterium | reverse complement strand
TCGCGGAAATTGCTCCGGCAAAGTGGCGCGGGCGTTTGGTAGGATTCTTCCAGTTCAACGTGGTTTTCGGCATATTGCTGGCGTACTTTTCAAACTTCCTGATTGCATTGATGCACTTCGGGGCCGCGGAATGGCGCTGGAAGCTGGGAATCGCAGCAGTTCCGGCGGCACTTTTCATGGTGATGCTTTTCGGCATTCCCCAAAGCCCCCGCTGGCTGGTTGAGATGCGGCGCATCGATGAAGCGAGAATAGTGCTCCAAAAGGTGGGCGAGGTAAATGCCGAGCAGGAACTCAACGACATCCTTGAGTCCATGCATCTGGAGCGGAAGAAGGAGCCGCTCTTCACACGGAAGTACCGGCTGCCCATATTTCTTGCCGTCACGATTGGCATGTTCAATCAACTAGCCGGCATCAATGCCATTCTCTATTACCTGAATGACATTTTTGCGCACGCCGGGTTCAGTGCGCTCTCCGGGGATATCCAGGCCGTTGCCGTCGGCGCAACAAACCTGCTGTTCACGGTGATTGCCATGTCAATCATTGACCGCGTAGGTAGGAAGACTCTTCTGCTGATCGGCTCCGTGGGTACTGCGGCATGCCTTGCCGGAGTGGCGGCGATCTTCTTTACCCAGACACATCAAAATTTTCTGGTGTGGCTGCTAATGGGATATATTGCCTTCTTCGGTTTTTCCCAGGGAGCTGTGATCTGGGTCTACCTCAGTGAGGTGTTTCCCAATCGCGTCAGAGCCAAGGGCCAGAGCCTGGGCAGCTTTTCACATTGGTTCATGAACGCGCTAATTTCCGGAATCTTTCCACTGATGGCGGCATCGTCCGGCGCCTATCCCTTTGTCTTCTTTTCTCTGATGATGATTCTCCAGTTCTTCGTGGTCCTGTTTATTTATCCCGAAACCAAGGGAGTAAGCCTGGAGGAAATGCAGAAGAAGCTGGGCATTGCCTGACATTTTCGTGGCAGGCTTGGGGATTATTTTTGGGTAAACCGTACAGCGCAGGGTATACTGCTGTCGGTCGTCCCACAGAATTCCGGCTGGTGTGCAAGGACTGCTGGCGGTATTGCCTCCAGCCGTCTTTCAGAAAACGGAGGATAATTTCATGCAACGCAGGACTTTCCTGAAAAATGCGACGATGGCCGCGCTGGCCTCTCCGCTGGCCGGGCTCGGAACATCCAGCTTTGGCCGGGCGGCGGAAGCGAAACGCGTCGCCTTTGGCGGGATTCAAATTGAGTGCAGCACTTATACGCCTATTCTTTCACGCATGGAAGACTTCCAGGTCCATCGCGGCCAGCAATTGGCCGACATGCCGTTCTTCAGCGACCTCAAAAAGTATCCCTATCCCTTCAGGCCCACGCTGTTTGCACGTGCTGTACCTGGAGGAGCAGTGGAGGCAAAAACCTATCAGGCGCTGAAGGGAGAATTCCTCCAGCGCGTCAAGGATTTGCTTCCACTCGACGGGCTTTACCTGGCGCAGCACGGCGCGATGTTTGTGGAAGGCTTGGAGGACGCTGACGGTGACTGGATAGCGTCCGCGCGTGAAGTTGTCGGGCCAAACTGTCTGATTACAGCCAGTTTTGACCTGCATGGTAGCCTCAGCCATAAAATCATCAACACCCTGGATATGCTCTCCGCATATCGGACCGCTCCACATATTGACCAGATACAGACCACGGAGCGTGCGTGCAACATGCTGGTCCATTGCCTTGGACAACGCATCCGGCCCACCATGACTTGGTCACCTATTCCCGTGCTGATGCCGGGTGAACGCAGCAGTACGCTCTATGAACCGGCAAAGCGCCTGTGGGGACAATTACCTGCAATGAACGCCCACCCCGGCGTGCTGGATGCCTCGCTGCTGGTGGGATATGTCTGGGCTGATGAGCCCAAATGCACTGCCAGTGCCGTTCTTACCGGCACAAATCCAGCGTTGCTGCAGAAAGATGCTCTTTCGCTCGCGCAGCAGTATTGGGATGCTCGAAAGGAATTCAAATTCGGAGTGCCGACGGGGCCATTGGCTGAATGCATTGAAAAAGCTGTAAACCTGCACACGCATCCGGTTGTTCTGGCCGATTCGGGTGATAATCCCACGGCCGGCGGCACCGATGACCGAGCAGACGTCCTGGCAGCGCTGCTGGAGCGCCATGTGCGCGATGTGGTGATTGCGGGCATCTGCGACCGGCCTGCCGCGGAGGCGTGCTACCGGGCAGGAGTGGGCGCTACGCTTCCGCTCAGCATCGGCGCAACGCTCGACCCCAACGCCAGCAAGCCGGTGCACGTCACAGCCAAGGTTAAATTTTTGTCCCACAAACCGGATCCGCTGGGCCGGCAGGCAGTGGTTGAAGTCAATGGAATCTCTGTGGTCCTGACCACCCGGCGCCGTCCGTTCCACCTGATCAGCGATTTCACTTCACTCGGACTTGAGCCCACTAAATTCAAGATTGTCGTCGTCAAGTCCGGATATCTCGAACCGCAGATCGCAAAAATAGCCAATCCCAACCTGATGGCGCTTACCGAAGGCGGTGTTAAACAGGACATAGTGCATCTCACGAATTACCATCGGATCCCGAGTTATCCCTTTCAGCCGGACCTGAAGTGGAAGCCATTTACGGTTGTTTCCGCGCGGTCGCCACATAAGGCATAGGCCGATTGAAACGGGTATGAGAGGTTGCGGGGTGGGACGGTCAGGCCCGCACAATAAAGCGGAAGCGCATGTCGTCGCCAAACCACTGGATATAGTTCGTGCCCCAGGCATTGTTGAATAGACTGAAGTGGACGCCCTTTAAAAGGTCGGGCTGATCATTGGAGTAGTAGATCGGAGATCGTTCACCCAGCGCCAC
>JBJKQZ010000341.1:0-7231 GCA_046704865.1 Terriglobia bacterium | reverse complement strand
GGACAAGAGTGAAACATAGCGATCTTAGGAGATCATGATGAAAACCACACGCAGAAAGTTTATGCAAGCATCGCTTGCTGCAACTGCAGCAGGGTATTTGCCAACTTCAGCGTCAGCATCCAGCGGGAGTTCTCCCTTGCGCGCGGAAGAAATCGCCAGAAAACATCGAATTGTAAAGGAAGTTCCGGGCCCCAATTTTTTTGAAGGAATGCTGCTCGGGAACGGCGATGTGGGAGTGTGCGTTGAAGTGCGTCCGGACGCGCTTGGGTTGCATATAGGCAAAAGCGACTCCTGGGATATCCGGGTGAGCGAGGATATTGAACGATACGTCCTGACGTTTCAAGATCTGCTGAAACTCTGGAACCGCGCGAGTGAGGCTGCCAGGCAACAGGGCAAGCCTGACATGCTCTATCTCGAAAGCAATATCGATTTTTTCCGCGAATACACGGAGAAAGTCGCATCTTCATATGGGATGCCCTGGCCAAGGCCCTGGCCCTGCGGAACCGTCTGGATACACTGGGACCCGCGATGGGTCCATGCGGGCCGGTACGCATTGGATCCATCCAACGGTCTTTTTACGCTTGAACTGGGTGTTGGAGAACTGAATCAGGCACCGCGCAGCGTAACCCTGAGTGCGTTTGTCGATTGGGACACGGGCCTGGTTTCCGTTTTGACCAATGGCCCTGCGCCTTTTTATTCGGTTTGCTACTATCCCGATCTTGATCGAGGATCAGGTTCACCGATCGGACCTGAAAGTAAAGAAGTAAACTTTTCCAGGCTTCCATCTCCCCAGATTGACGGGAAGTCTGAACAAGGATTCGCATCTTTCTCCTGCATCCAGCATTTCCCGGCCATCGGTCCTACACGAGAGACACCCAACCCGCCAATGTCCGAAAAGGACCGAAATTTCTCCTTGTTTGCAAGAATGAGTGGTTCCTGGACCATCGAAGGCCTGGCAGAAAGCCAGGCCCAGTTGAGTGAATTGGGCAGCGGCGCAAAAAACACTTACACACACTATGGCCAGGAGCCGGGAGTATTTCTGACTTCGCACGAGAGCGGGTTGTTCAGGATGGATCTGAAGGTGGTTACACCGAGGGACATCCTGCTGGAAAGGCTCGTACGTGAAGCTGCAAACGACGGCCAGAAGAATCCATGGGTCATCATCAGCCAGGACCATAGTTACAGTCGGCATGACCTGGACACTCTAAGTTACGCCCGCAGGGAGTTGCAACGTCTTGGAAGTTTGCCGGCCAGCCAACTCCAGAAGACCTCTGAGGCTCGATGGCGGGATTTCTGGTCGCGTTCGGCGGTGGAATTCGGTGATGCGGATTTCGAAAAGATCTGGTACCACAACCAATACTTCCTGGCTTGCTGTCTGCGGGAACAGAAGGTTGCGCCCGGTCTATTTGGCAACTGGAGTACCGGGAGGATTGGGACGGCCTGGCACAGCGACTACCATATGGATTACAACACCCAGCAGGTTTTCTGGGGTGTTTTCTCCAGCAACCACGTTGAGCAACATCTTTCTTATGTAGAACTCTGCCTGAACCTGATGCCGATGTCTGAGAAGTATGCGAAGGAGAAATTCGATCTTCCCGGAGCCTATTTCCCTCACTCGGCCTATCCGGTTCCCAGCCAAATGGTTCCTTATCCCGTTCCGCCCTGGGGCTACCAGATCAGCGAAACTCCCTGGACCGTGCAGAGCCTCTGGTGGCAATACCTGTACACGCAGGACATCGATTACTTGCGGAAAGTTTATCCAATGCTCCGCGCTGCGGCGAGGTTCGTGGCAGCTTACGTCAAGAAAGGGGACGACGGAAAATACCACGTGATTCCAACGGTTTCCTCAGAAAATTGGGGATTTACCGTGGACTATCGGCTGAATAAAGATTGCATCCTGGATCTCTCGCTGATCGCATTTCTGCTGAATGCAGTAGTGGAAGGGTCCAGTGCGCTGGAAGCCGACGGAGCGGAGCGTGCACAGTGGAAGGAGATCCGCGACAACCTTGCTCCCTTTCCAAAAGTCAAAGGACCCTTCGGGGAAGTATGGCTGGATGTGGCGAATGCTCCCGCTGAGTACATTTATAACGTTCCTATAACGCTGGCCCCGGTTTTTCCGGCTGAACAGGTGGGGATTGGGCGCGGTGAGGAGCAACTCCAGGTCGCTCGCCGTACAGCACGCACGGTCCGGCTGGAAGGAGGGAATGACCTTGTTTATCAGCCTTTGATTCGAGCGCGTCTTGGGATGCTTGACCTGAAATGGTTTAAGGGGCAGGTCCGCTATTGTACGCTGCCAAACGGTGTTTCGAGTGACCGGATCAGGCAGGTTGGCGGACGTTATAAGGATTCAACCAGCTTTGATTTTATGATGCGCATGGGCGTCTGGACGGAAAACCTTGCGTTGCCGGCGGTCTTGAACGAGTGCCTGATGCAGAGCTACACGCAAACGATCCGACTGTTCCCTAACACCAGAAATCTGGGATCGGCCCGTTTCCAGAATCTGCGGGCTGCCGGCGCTTTTCTGGTGAGCGCCAGCTTTGACGGCAGAAGAATTTTGCAGGTCTCACTGTTAAGTGAAAAAGGGAAACCCGTCAGGATCGCAAACCCCTGGAGAGGCTCGTCAGTCACAGTAACCCGCGGGAAGGATGGCCGGAAAATCCCAGTGCGGGAGGAAGATGGCATCCTGTTGTTTGATACCGAGGCTGGGGAAACCTACAACGTCTCGGCATAGCTTGGCTTTTAACCCAATGGCGGGAAAGCAGGGCAGGTCAAGTGTCCTGGGTATTCATAATGGAGCCGTTGGTGACCACATATATCTCGCCCAAAAAGAAACCGGGGCTGAACTGAGTCCAACCCCGGTTTGGGTTCTTTAGCTTTCCATCTCGGCAATCGCCTAGATGTCGTAATACAGCGCGAACTCGTAAGGATGGGGCCTGGTGTTGATGGCCTGAACCTCATTCTTCATCTTGTAGCTGATCCATGTTTCGACCAGGTCCTCGCTGAAGACGTCACCCTTGAGCAGGAAGTCGTGGTCCTTTTCCAGAGCGTTGAGGGCTTCCTCGAGTGAGCCGGGGAGCGATGGTACCTTCTTGAGTTCCTCGGGACCAAGATCGTAGATGTCCTTATCCAGCGGTTCTCCAGGATCGATCTTGTTCTCAATACCGTCCAGTCCCGCCATCATCATTGCTGCAAAGGCAAGGTATGGATTGCAGGAAGGATCCGGCGGCCGGAACTCGACACGCTTTGCCTTCGGGCTGGGCGAGTACATGGGTATGCGGCAGGCAGCGCTGCGGTTCCTGCGGGAATAGGCCAGGTTAACCGGTGCTTCAAACCCAGGTACAAGCCGCTTGTACGAATTGGTTGTGGGTGCAATCAGCGCAGCGAGTGCCGGTGCGTGGTGCAATAGACCTCCGATGTACCACAGCCCCAGTTGGCTGAGTCCTGCGTAGAGGTCGCCCGCGAACTACGGCTTGCCATCTTTCCACAAGCTCTGGTGCGTATGCATGCCGGAGCCGTTGTCCTGGAAAATCGGCTTGGGCATGAAGGTAACAGTCTTGCCGTACTGGCGGGCAACATTGCGGATGATGTACTTGTAAACCATCATGCCGTCGGCGGACTTCAGCATGGAGTTGAATTTCTGATCGATTTCGCTCTGACCGCCAGTTGCCACTTCATGGTGGTGGCACTCAATGGTCAGCCCCGCTTTTTCCATGGCAAGCATCATCTCAGACCGCAAATCCTGATAATGGTCGGTGGGCGGGACGGGGAAGTAACCTTCCTTATACCGGGGCCGGTAACCCAGGTTGTCCTTTTCGCGGGCGGAATTCCAGCGGCCTTCCTCGGCGTCAATAAAGTAGAAGCCGTGCTGCTGCGCCTGATCAAACCGCACGTTATCGAAGATGAAGAATTCAGACTCGGCGCCGAAGTAAGCTGTATCCGCGATTCCGGTGAAGGCAAGATAGGCTTCGGCCTTCTTTGCAATGTGACGGGGGTCCTTTAGATAATGTTGCTTTGTGACGGGATCGGTAATGTCACCGATCAGAACGAGAGTGGGCACATCCGTGAAAGGATCGAGCATGGCTGTGCTCGGATCTGGGATCAACAGCATGTCGCTTTCGTGAATAGCAGCCCAGCCGCGAATGCTGGATCCATCCATGCCGAACCCTTCTTCGAATGAGGATTCCTCAAGTTGATGTATTGGAAATGAAATGTGATGCCACAGTCCGGGCAGGTCGGTAAATCGCACATCGACCACTTTCACATTATTCGTCTTGGCAAATTCAAGAACTTCCTTCGGATTCATCGAACCTCCATGTACAGAAAATCTGCGTCTCTCCAAACCCCAGCAGCGAATGTTAAACTTAGATGAGAGCGAGTCAACATATCGTGCCTCAAGCCGTTAGTCAAGCCTTTGTCTCAGAATCATTATTTACCATCATGATAAACAAAACTTCTAGGTAGGCGCGGGGTTATTGTAATACTATGGATGACTGCCATCACGCTCAAACTTAAAGCTTTAGGCAAGGAGAACCATTGATTCGCAGCGTATTCTCATGGGTCATCTGTCTCACAACTGTAGCCATCCCAGCGGTTGCTCAGACTAGCAATATAGTCGTCCGCCCAAAGGAGATTCACTCGGTTCTGGTGAACCCGGGAAAAGGCATCCAGACCTTTCAGCGCTTCAACGGTCAAGCCTTGAACAAGGGTTTTGAATGGTCAGAAGCCGGGCCCACGTCCCAGCTGCAGAAATCCGCCACGCCTCCTGACTTTCCCGGCAGCTCCATCGCCTATTGCCGCTGGTTCTGGTCTGCGATTGAGCCCCAACAAGGCGAATTTCAATGGAACATTATTGACCTGGCGCTTAAGGAAGCGAAGGAGCATCATCAGCGGCTGGCGATTCGAATCATGCCCTATGATCCGAAGCACCCGCTTCCCGAGTGGTTTCAGAAATCTGGCGCACACCGGGCAAACAAACCCACCGACAAGGACGGAAGTGTCTGGGAACCGGACTTTAGCGACCCGCTCTATCTCAAATATTGGGGTGAACTGGTGGTGGCCGCCGGAAAGCGCTATGACGGCAACCCTTACCTCGACACCGTTGATGTTTCCTCCGTCGGTTATTGGGGCGAGGGTTGGAGCCCGTACATGCCCGCCTTTCCTTATCAGAAGGCGTTGATTGACATCTGGCTGAAGGCTTTTAAGCGGACGCCGCTGCTGATGAACTTTGACCAGCAGCAAGCGCTCACATACGGTACAGAACATGGAACAGGCTGGCGGCTTGACTGCTGGGGCGACATGCGGACTCACTCCAACGACCCGTACTTCCCGGCAGAGATGCTGGATGTTTATCCTATACAGATTGTCCGCGCGGGAATACAGAACGTGTGGGAGAGAAGCCCTGTTTCACTGGAGAGTTGCTGGGTGCCCGGCTACTGGAAAAAGGAAGGCTGGGACCTTAATTACATCCTTGCACAGGCCCTCCGCTGGCACGTTACTTCAGTCAACATCAAATCCACCGCCATACCACCCGAATGGAAGAAGCAGTTTGACGAGTTCCAGAAAAGAATGGGTTACCGCTTTGTTCTCCGCCGCCTGGAATATCCGCGTGCTGTGTCGCCTGGCTCGATGGCAATGATCCACATGTGGTGGTTCAACGCGGGAGTGGCTCCCATTTATCGCGAATACCGCCTAGCGATTCAACTGCAGAACGATTCTGGCCACGCCACCATCCTTCTGCCGGTTGATATCCGCAAGTGGCTTCCGGGAGATGCTGTGTATGACGGCTCGATCTACATTCCGCAAAACCTTAAGCCGGGAAGTTATCACCTGCGCGTCGGTATGCTCGACCCACAAAGCGGACAGCCGGCTATTCAGCTCGCAATCGAAGGCCGCCAACCTGACGGCTGGTATGACGTGGGTAGTATCGACGTTCACTGAAACGGATTTGAAATCCTTACCACACATTCTTCGTTCCACCCAAGGACGGACTTTTGCAGACCCATTCGTGCGGAAACGGTTATAATCACCCTCCCTTCATGAAATGACAGCTCAACCCAGGAGATAGCCATGCGTTCAATTTGCGCCCTTTTGTTCAGTGTGCTCTTTTGTGCCTCACTAGCTTTCGGGCAGGAAGTTAGTGAACAGATCAACGCCATCGTTAGCGAACCGATTCAGTCACATCAGGACGTGATCAATCAGTTGCGCGAGTACCTGATGGACCGCGCGCCGCAACTGCCCAAACCTGTAAGTGCGGAGGCGTGGACGGCGCGAGCCGAACAAATCCGCGAGCATTTGCTGAATGATGTGATCTATCGCGGCTGGCCAAAAGAGTGGGTGGATGCGCCGCCCCGATTTGAGCAGATGGGCACGATTGAATCCGGCAAGGGCTACCGAATTCTGAAGATGCGAAATGAGGTGGTTCCGGGGTTCTGGTCTGCGGCGCTGCTCTACGAACCCGAACACCTCCACGGCAAAGTCCCAGCCATTCTGAATGTGAACGGGCACGTCGGGCCGCAGGGTAAGGCCGTGGACTGGAAGCAGAAGCGCTGCATCAACTACGCCCTTAGAGGAATGTTGGCCCTCAATATTGAGTACATCGATATGGGAGAACTGTATCGCCCGGAGAATGATCACGGCTATCTGGGCCACCTGGACCTTGTTGGAGCCAGCGGCGTTGGTTTGTTCTACATGGTCATGCGTAAGGCGCTCGACTACTTATACGAGAACCCGAACGTTGACGGGAATCGCATTGGAATGACGGGCCTGTCCGGTGGTGGATGGCAGAGCATTGTGCTGGGCTCGCTTGATAAGCGAATCAAAGTGGCCATTCCTGTTGCTGGTTACTGCGCGTTTGCCAATCAGCTGGCTCGCATAGGGGACATGGGTGATAACGAGCAGGATTCGACAGACTTTTTCGAAGGTCAGGATTACGTCTTCCTGACGGCGATGCGGGCCCCGAGGCCGACCCTGCTGATCAACAACGCGGAGGATAGTTGCTGCTTCCGGGCTCCCCTGGTAAAACCGTATATCTACGATCAGGTGAAACCCTATTTTGGTCTTTTTGGCGCAGAAGGAGATTTTGAATTTCATCAGAATACCGATCCTGGGTATCACAATTACAAACTTGATAATCGCGAGCAGTCTTACCGGTTTTTCGACAAATATTTTCATCTGTCGGCAAGCGACAAGGAAATTCCCGTCGACTCACAGCTCAAAACTTACAGGCAACTCG
>JBJKQZ010000340.1:0-6883 GCA_046704865.1 Terriglobia bacterium | reverse complement strand
CGGTTGATGGAAAATGAAGCGAACTTCGTCGCGGGTCCAGTCATGCCGCAGGGCAGCGTTGGGTGTTGATAATGTTGGAGCAGATTTCAAAAGATTTTTCCTTTCATGATTGCCGACCGCACACATTGCAAAATCCGCAAAGTAAGCGCCATCCGGCGTGTGCGCAATCGCAAATGCCATTATGGCACGACGGGAGCCACCCAGTATTCTTCCCCGACTGTCCTTCAGCGGCTGAAGACGCTGGCAGTTATAACCTTCTCAATGGCGTGGCCGGCGCCACGCCCCCCCTAAAAGGCAGAACCGCAATTCATTAAATCGAGAGAAGCAGATCCTTCGCTTCGCTCAGGATGACAGCGCGCCTTTCCTTTCGGCTGCCCGTGATGCCATGCCTCCTGTTCGCGCCGGTGTCAAGCGTCAGTTTAAGCCACGGCGGGCCGCAGTGTCGCCTGCTCGGCGTCGATGGTAGCCGTGGCGGATGCGAGCTTGGGCGAAGTTGCCTGCACGGTGATCTGTCCGGCCTGCCTGGTGGCCTGCACGATGGCGGCGCAAAGGCCGTTGAAGGCTTTGCGCTGCATGGACTTGTCGGGTTCGTGGCTTGAAGGGTCGCCGTTGCCCACGCCAATCACCTTGCCGCTGCCGGAAATCTGGAAGGTAATCAGGTTGTGCGCCCAGGGAACCACGCGGCCCTGCGAATCCACCACGCTCGCGGCAACAACGGAAACGTCTTCGCCGTCCGCGCTGATTTTTGCCCGGTCCGGATGGAGGACGATCTTTGCCGGCTCTGCGGTAGTTTCCCGCTTGTCGGTCATCACCTGCTTGCCGTTTTTGTAGCCCCGGGCTTCTATCGCGCCGGGCATGTAACCCACTTGCCAGGACACGTGTGAATCCTTCTCCATGGTTTTGGTACCCAGGCTTTTGCCGTTCAGGAGCAGTTCAACCTTGTCCAGATTGCTGAAGACCCATATTTCAATCGGCTTGCCTTCACTGCCTGTCCAGGTCCAGTGGGGAAAAAGATGGAGTACAGGTTTATCACCCCACCACGCCTTGTAATAATAGGCCAGGTCCTTGAAAAAACCGCAGGTGTCAATCACTCCAAAGTGCGAACTGATGCACGGCCAGCCGTAAGGCGTGGGCTCGCCGCGGTAGTCGAATCCGGTCCAGACAAATCCGCCGGAAAGCCACGCGCGCTGGTCATAAAGCTGCCACCACTCTTCCGCCGAGGTGGCCCAGGGCGGATAATTCACGTCGTAGGAACTGACATAACCGCGCATGGGATCGTTGAAATAGATTCCGCGCGTTGAGACGGTGCTGGCCACCTCCGTGCCGACGCAAGGCTTGTCGGGGAACTTCTGGCGAAAGCCGTCAATCTCAGGCGCGTGCTTGTAATTGAAGCCCATGATGTCAAGCACGGTGGTGATGCCCTCGCCCCAGCCGCCGTTCATGGCCTGGCTGATGGGCCGTGTGGGATCAAGGCGGTGGACCAGCCGCTTCATGGTACGGCACATGCGGGCGCCGCGAGGAGAGCCCTGCTCCGGCTCTTCGTTGCCGGTAGACCAGAAAACCACGCTCGGATGGTTGCGGTCGCGGCGGATCAGGCGGCTCAACTGGCTGAGGGCTTCCGGAACAGAAGAAAACATCCGAGTCTCATCGAGCACCACCATGCCCAGGCTGTCGCAGGCGTCCATCAGTTCGGGCGTGGGCGGATTGTGCGACGTGCGAAGACCGTTTGAGCCCATTTCCTTGAGTTTGGCGATGCGGTAATACTGGAGCCGGTCCGGGAGCGCGATGCCCACTCCGGCATGGACCTGGTGATTGCAGGTGCCCTTGATCTTTACCGGCTTGTCGTACAGAAAAAAGCCCAGGTCCATGTCAAAACCGATGGTGCGAATTCCAAATGGGGTTTCATAGGTGTCAGCGGCTGATCCTCCGGCTTCTACGGTGGTTTCCAGCCGGTACATGTTGGGTTCTTCAATTGACCAGAGCTGCGGCCTGCTCACCTTGATCTTCTGCGTGAATTTGCGCCGCCGCCAGGCGGGAATTGTAATAGCTTCCGAGCGGTGCATGGCCGCGACATTGCCTTTGCTGTCGGTGACTTTTGATACCACGGTGCAGGTCGCATCGCTATCCTGATCGTTGCTCACCTCGGTGGCAATGGTAAGGGTTGCCGAGCTGCCGGCCACTTCCGAAGTCACAAAAGTTCCCCACTGCGGCACATGCACAGGACTTGTTTTTACCAGCCAGACGTGACGGTAAATTCCTGCGCCCTCGTACCACCAGCCTTCGTGCTCCGTGGCATCCACGCGGACCACCAGAACGTTCTTTCGGCCGTAAAAGGCCTGGTCGGTAATGTCATAGGAAAATGGCGCGTAACCGCTGAGGTTGCGCCCGAGCAGGTTGCCGTTAAGCGCCACCTGCGCGTCGCGAAAGACGCCGTCAAATTCCAGGTTGAGCCGCTTACCGCGATCGCTTTCAGGGACCTCAAACACGCGCCGATACCAGCCAATGCTGGTTTCCGGATAGGCGCGGCCAAGGGGTTTGGAGCCATGGGCCGTGAGCCATTTGTCCTCATGGAAAGGCAGCGCCACGCCCCAGTCGTGGGGAATGTCGATGGCTTCCCAGCCGGTGTCATCAAAATCAGGGCGTGATGGTTTGAAAAAGAAATCCCCGGTCTTCTGGTAACCACGGCCGAGCCCATAATCAAAATCCTTGGAAGGATCGGCAGCATTGCCAAGATGGAAACGCCATCCAAAATCGAGCAAAAGGCGCTCGCGCTGCGAATTTGCCGTGCCAGTCTGCGCTGGATCGCCAGGAATCGCCCGTCCAGGGGCCGCAAGCAGGCCTTCCGCTCCCGTCCCGAGCGCAGCCGCCCCGGTTGAAGCAACAATACCGCTCTTCAGGAAATCACGTCTTGTCCAGTTAGACATTGTTTAACTCCTGTTATGAAGAATGCCGTGCGTATAAACCCTTGCCGGCCAATTCCGGATTCGAGCGGGGGATTGGCGTGAATGGAAACCCACAGATTATATCTCCGCAGAAGTGCAGGTAAACAAAGAATACGTGGAAATATAGGCAGTGGCGGGACGGCAGCCCGGAGGTGTCCGAACCTGGTAAAGCACTGCTCGATGCTCGGTAATACATTTCAATTACGACGAAATAACCGTCAAATGGCATTGACTAGAATTGTGCGAAAGTGCACAATTAGGAGTTAAAAACCTCAAGAGGCATGCTTGGACCACCTGCCAGGCCATAGAGCATGCAATGCCAGAGAGGATGGGTCAGGCTCATGGCGAATCACAGCAAGAAATGGAAGTTCGGGATCGGCATTGCAATCATCCTGGCGGCCGTGGGGTGGGAAGCGGTTTCGGGCTTTCAGCAGTCGAAGACTTACTACGTGACTGTGAAAGAGCTGACCACCGGCAAGTCCACCCACAACCATGTGCGCGTTGGAGGCGTTATCGTTCCGGGCTCCATTCACCGGAGCGGGCAGATCCTGACGTTCCGCATCTCGCAGGACAAAGAATCCCTCCCGGTAACTTATATTGGCACCGAAACCTTGCCCGATGACTTCAAGGGCGGCGCCAACGCGATTGTAGAAGGCGATTATCTGGCTGACGGCACCTTCCGCGCGCAGCAGGTCCAGGCAAAATGCGCCTCCAAATATAAAGCCGTGGTGCCACCGCCAAAGGAAGCGAATGAAGCCTCCAAGGTAGCCTCCTACGGCGAGTAGCCATTGAGTATTGACCACAACTTTTTCCACCATGATCAACTTCCCACGCAAGACCGCGATGCCGGACTCGGAGTAGGGGGACTAAAACAACCATGAACCAAGTTGGAGCCGTAGGACTGATAGCCGCTCTGGTGTTTGTGATCTATGGAATGATCACTGGCGCCATTGCCGGAAAATTGCGAAGCCCCCGGATGCTGAAAAGCGCGCAGCGCGCGGTGATGGGCTTTTTTGCCATGACCACGCTGGCGGTAGTTTCGCTGGAGTACCTGGTCCTGACCAATGATTTCCACAGCGCTTATGTGGCTTCCCACTCCAGCCGCGCACTTCCCCTGCTCTATAAAATTCCCGTGTTGTGGGCGGGACAGGAAGGCTCGCTCCTGTTCTGGACGTGGATCCTTTCCATCTACGTTGGTTTTGCGGTGCTGCTGAACCGGCGCAAGAACCGCCAGTTGATGCCCTACATCATTGCCATCACCATGGGCGTGGGGACGTTCTTCTCCCTGCTTACTTTCTGCGTGGCAAATCCTTTTAATGAGCTGAGCCTGACCACGGCAAGCGGGATCACGCCGTATACACCTCCTGATGGAAACGGGATGCCGCCATCGCTGCAATACCATTCGATGGTGGCCCATCCGCCGATGCTCTATCTCGGATACGTGGGAATGGCCATTCCGTTTGCCTTTGCCATGTCTGCGCTGATAACCCGGCAATTAGGCGACAACTGGATTCGCGTGACGCGCCGCTGGACCATGGTGCCGTGGATGTTCCTGGGCACCGGAATTGTGCTGGGCGGCCAATGGGCCTATCACGTTCTCGGCTGGGGCGGCTACTGGGCATGGGACCCCGTGGAAAACGCATCGCTGCTGCCGTGGCTTGCAGGCACTGCTTTTCTCCACTCCGTGATGATCCAGGAAAAACGCGGCATGCTGAAAGTCTGGAACATGGTGCTGATCATCCTGACTTTCTTCCTTTCGATATTTGGGACTTTCCTCACCCGCAGTGGAATCATCTCTTCCGTTCACGCGTTTGCAAAGTCTGACATCGGCCCATGGTTCTCCGTGTTTCTGGCCATCATCGCAGCGTTTTCGCTGACGGTCCTTTTCCTGCGGCTGGATTTTTTAAAGACCGAGAACCGGCTGGACTCCGTGGTCTCGCGCGAAAGCGGGTTCCTGTTTAACAACTGGATTCTGCTTGCTGCCGTGCTGGCCGTGCTCTGGGGAACCATTTTCCCGATCGTTTCCAAAGCCATTGAAAACGTGACCGTGACGGTGGGGCCGCCGTTCTTTAACAAGGTGATGATCCCCATCGGGCTGCTGCTGCTGTTCCTGACGGGCGCGGGGCCGCTGCTGGCGTGGCGGAAAACCTCGTTCCAGAGCATCAAGCGCAATTTCACTATTCCTCTGATTTTTGCAGCCGTGGTCGGCGGCGTTCTCTATTACGTGGGGGTTCACCGCCTGTACACATGGATGTCACTGTTCCTTTGCGCGTTTGTGGCCGCGAGTATCGTCGGCGAATTTTACAAAGGCGCGCGCACTCGGATGAAGACCAGCAAGGAAAACTTCCTTTCTGCCGTCTACAACCTGACCATGCGGAACACCCGCCGCTACGGCGGCTACATTGTCCACTTCGGCATCGTCCTGATCTTTGTGGGATTCGCCGGTCAGGCTTTCCGGTTTGAAACTCAGGGGCTGATGGGCCCCGGAGACCTTCTGCAGGCCAAAGATTATATGTTCCGCTGCGAAAGCATCGAGGCCGGCCAGAAGGCAAACTATCAATATGAGACCGTTGCGCTGGATGTAACAAAAGACGGTCATGCGATGGGCGTGATGTATCCCCAAAGGCGCTACTACCTGGCGGAGCAGCAGCCTCTCAGCCACGTCGCGTTGCGCTCGAACCTGGCACGCGACCTCTACGTGGTGATGGCGGGCCGCGACCCCCAAACCAATAAAGCGATCATCCATGTCATCATCAACCCGCTGGTGCAATGGGTTTGGATTGGAGGAATGATCGTGCTCTTAGGCACGATCCTGGCGCTGATCCCAAGCCGGATTGAACGGCAGATGGCTGACATCCACAAGGGTAAGGAGGAGGCTGTCGAGGCCCAGCATGTCCATTAAGGGGTTTTTGAAAGTATTAATTCTGGGTCTTGCCCTGGTGAATGTAGCGTTGGCTGCCCAGACCCCTGCGCAGATTGAAAAGGATATCGGGAACAAGGTTTACTGCCTGTGCGGATGCGTCACCACCCTGAACACATGCCCGATGTTGCGCTGCGAAGTGAAGGAGGAAATGCATGGAATCATTCGGGCGGACCTCGAGCAGGGCAAGACGGAGCCGCAAATCCTCCAGGACCTTGTGAACAGGTACGGCGAGAAGGTGCTTGCCGCCCCGCCCGCGCATGGCTTCAACCTGACCGCGTGGATACTTCCGAGTGTGGGACTCCTGATTGGTTTGTTCCTGGCCATCACGTTTGTTCGCAAATGGCGAAGGCCGGCGCTTCAGGCTGCGGCGCCTGCCCCCACAGTGGATGACAACGTTCGCACAGCGGTGGAAGAGGAAATGAAGAAGTACGTTGATTAATCTGCTGCGCACAGCAGATTGCCAAAAGAGTAGGCAAGAAGATGGAACTGGGAGTTGCAATCCTGTTAGTTATCGGGTTGGCCGTGTTTACGGTCACGCCCTTGCTTGCCCCGGAAGGTCCCACAGAAGATGCCCTGCCTATTGATGTGACGCCGTTAACAGACTTGAAACGCCGCCGGATGGTAGTCTACGAAAACCTCCAGGACCTGGAGTTGGAATTCATAGCGGGAAAGGTCTCCAGGGAGGATTACCAGTCCCTGCGGGAAAACCATCTGGCAGAAGCCGCCCAGCTGATGCTGGCTTCTCAGGAACAGGAAGAATTGACAGAACACGACCTGATGATCGAAAGACAGGTTGCGGAACGGCGCGCACAGAGGAAGTCACAGCAGCCGGACCCCTATGTCTGCCCGGAATGCGAGTTTGCGAACCCGCTGAATGTAAAATTCTGCGGGAATTGTGGCAAGGAGCTCCCTCATCGAAGCCGCAAAAAGTGAACCGTCCGGAGGTCAGCGATACGTCCGCGGCGCCTTACAGAGTTGAACTCTTGTATACAGTGAAAAGAAAACTTACAGTCGTGAA
>JBJKQZ010000339.1:0-2875 GCA_046704865.1 Terriglobia bacterium | reverse complement strand
TGCCACGGTTTTTATATTTGCCCAGGTTGTATTGCTCGCCTTCCTCGACCGGGATGGTTACATCAACAGCCTTTCCGTGTCCCCAACTCCAGAAGAAAAACGGCCAGTGGCGTGCTGTATTTCGCATCTTTACCACAGGCTCTTCCGGCGTAGCATAGAAATAACCATGGTTCTGGTACAGTTCACGGACTTTTTCAAGGTCGTACAGAACCTTGTCGTGATCGTACGTTTTGTGGAACCAGTAAAACCAGGGAGGAAGCCCGGAAGGGCGGGACAACTTCATTTGCCGAACCAGTTCCCTGTTTGGGAAAACCGTGTTGCCGGTAAACCGGATGCTGCCGATCTTAACCTTGGGACCTTCGTTCACAATAAACGTAAGAGCCACGGAATTGGGTGGGATGTTGCGGGTGCGGTGGCGCACCGTGGCAAACTGCCGTCCGTGGGCGGCCAGCATATCTTTGATAACGACTTCAGCCCGCTTGACCACAACGAGATCGTATTGGGAGTCCATGGTCAGGCCGACTTTCTGCTTCTGGAAAGCCTCCAGGATGTCAGACTGCTGTACGGAGTGAAGTCCCTTGTAGGTGATGGCCCGGACCAGTTTCTTTTCACGAACGAAAAAGATAACGATAACGCCCTTGCTGGTATCTTCCTTCTCAACCCGGATGTCATCAAAGTAGCCGGTATTCCACAAGGCGTTAAAATCGCGTTCGATCGTGTTCACATTGTAAACGTCACCGGGGCGTGAAAATATCTGGGCCTGCAAAGATGCTGTCGGGATCCGCCGGTTTCCACGGAATTCAATACCCGCTATGACTTCCTGCTTGGGTTTGGGAGGCTGGGCCTTGCCGGGAGCCCCAGGTTTTGCCGGCGTTGTCGTCTTTGGAGTAGTAAGCTGCGGCGTAGTGAGCTCAGGCGTTGTCAGTTGCAATTGCTGGGGTTGCGCCGGAGCCTGCTTTGAAGGCTGGTGCTTTTCCTGGCTTTGCGGCTTTTCCGTCTGTGCAGGTGGTGTTGATGGAGAAGATTGCTGCGACTGAGTTTGCTGGGAAGAATTCTGGGCCAGAAGAACAGACCCACTCGCAAAAATGAAGAGGATCAGAACCGCGGCAGCCAATTGCTCCCAAACCGACTGATCTTGCCTGATACGCCTACCTGTCAAAAGCCTCAAGAAACAGCCTTTCTCCCGCGCTCAGCTGATGTAAGAGCTTAAGCATTTCCGATGCGGCGAACTCCTCTAGAGTTGGCTGGCGTCCACCACTCAAGACAGACCCGCCTGCAAGCCAATGTATCTGAGGATGCGTTGGATATTCAGGTTACTCGCGGATTCCCCTGCCCCCGAAGGAGTCCCTCTAGTGAGAAAGTGGCGTGGCCGCGACCAGCTTATCATTCACAGGGCGATAGTAAAGCGATTCATTCTCAACCACAACCTCCAGCACCGCTGGGGGCTGAATTTCACCCTGGATCAACGCCTCCGAAAGCGGATCCTCGATATACTTCTGCAAGGCCCGCCTCAGCGGCCGGGCCCCGTATGAACGATCCGTACAGGTCTTTTCTAAAATCCATTTCCCGGCTTCGGGGGACAGCGTTAAAGAGATGTTTTTCTGCGCCAGGTGCTGGTTCATGGTACTTACCAGCAGGTCAAGGATCTGGAGCAGGTCGTTATCATTCAATGCGTTAAAGATAATAACTTCATCAAGCCGGTTCAGGAATTCCGGATTGAACAGGCGCTTGACCTCGCCCATAACAAGGTCGCTCATCTTCTTGTCCGTTGCACCTTCGGTGGCCGACTGAAACCCCAGATTGGACCGCCGCTCCAGGTAGCGGGCTCCGATGTTGGACGTCATAATAATGATCGTGTTCTTGAAGTCGACCGTATTTCCCAGCCCATCCGTCAACTGTCCATCTTCAAAAACCTGCAGCAGGATGTTGAAGATGTCCGGGTGAGCCTTTTCAATCTCATCCAGCAGGATCAAAGAATAGGGCGAACGCCGCACCCGCTCTGTGAGCTGCCCGCCTTCCTCGTAACCCACGTATCCCGGCGGCGAACCGATGAGTTTGGAAACCGAGTGCTTTTCCATGAATTCCGACATGTCAAAACGAATCAGCGCCCGCTCACTATTGAACAGAATGGCCGCCAGAGACCGGGCCATTTCCGTCTTGCCCACACCTGTCGGACCCAGGAAAAGGAAAGAACCGACCGGGCGGCCGGGTGGCTTGAGCCCGGCACGAGAACGCCGGATGGCGCGTGCCAGAGCGGAAATCGCTGATTCCTGGCTGATGATACGCTTGTGCAGTTCATCCTCAAGCCGGAGCAGCTTGGTCATTTCCTCTTCTTTGATGGAGCTGACCGGGATGCCCGTCCAGCGCGCCACTACGTCCTCGATATCCGCTTTGGAAACCGACCCGATGGCGGTCTCATCAATGTTGTACTTTTCGCGCAACAGGCGCAGGTTCTCGCGCTCCTTGCGCTCTTCGTCGGAATAGAAACGCGCCTTTTCAAACTCGTGGTTGGCGATGGCGTTTTCCATTCTGTGGACTACAAACTTGATCCGCTTCTGGACGTCAATCATCTCTTCGGGCAGGGTGCTCTGCCGCAGCTTGACACGCGCACCCGCTTCGTCAATCAGATCAACGGCTTTGTCCGGAAGGAAACGGTCCGGAATATACCGGCTGGAAAGGTACACGGAATTCGTGATGGCTTCATCCGCGTACGTCACGGCATGGAACTTTTCGTAACGTTCCTTGATGCCGAAAAGGATCTTGATTGTCTGCGCCTCATCCGGCGGAGGAACTTTAACGGCCTGGAAGCGCCGCTCAAGCGACCGATCACGCTCAATAGACTTCCGGAACTCACCCGGCGTGGTCGCACCGATGC
>JBJKQZ010000338.1:0-2721 GCA_046704865.1 Terriglobia bacterium | reverse complement strand
GAAACGGTGAATGCGAATCCGGTCAATCAGTTCGATTCTCTGAAAGAGCTGGTTGCCGATATGCGCGGCGGCAAAGTGAGTCTGCTCATCATTATGGGCGGCAATCCAGTCTTCGATGCCCCCGCCGATTTGAATTTTGCCGATGCCCTGAAAAATACCAATATTCCATTCCGGGTGCATCTTGGTCTTTATCAGAATGAAACCGCCGAGCTTTGCCAGTGGCATGTCAATGAAGCGGACTACCTGGAATCCTGGGGCGATACGCGTACTTTTGATGGCACCGTTAGCATTGTCCAGCCACTCATAGCTCCTTTGTATGAAGGCAAGAGCGCCTATGAGTTCATGGCGGCGCTGCTTGGGCAATGGCAGATGTCAGGTTATGAAGCGGTGCAGGGCTACTGGAAGAAACAGCACCCCGGCGCGGACTTCGATAATTTCTGGGGCCGCTCGCTGAATGACGGGTTTATCGCGGGCACTGCCTTCCCGGCAAAACAGGTTGTACTGAAAGCCGCAAGCTTTCCCGCTTCCGGCGCATCATCGCAGAGCGGCGTGGAGATTAACTTCCGGCAGGATCCGTCCATTTACGATGGCCGCTTCCTGAATAACGGCTGGCTGCAGGAAGTACCCAAGCCGCTGACCAAGCTCACCTGGGACAATTGTCTCTGGATCAGTCCGGAGATGGCGGATCGCATGGGCCTGCAAAAACGCGACATGGTGCAGGTTGATGTGAACGGCAAGAGCATGAAGCTTCCGGTCTGGATTCAGGCGGGCCATCCCGATAATTCCGTAACGGTGTTCTTTGGATATGGCCGCCCGCGCGCCGGTCGCGTGGGCACAGGCACGGGTTTTGATGTTTATCCTTTCAGGACGAGTGCGACGCCGTGGTTCACCGGCGGCGCAAAGGTCACGAAGACCAGTGGCACCTATATTCTGGCCTCCACGCAGGGCTATCAAACAATGGAAACCGGCGACGGCGACACGCGCCCGCTGGTGCGCGAAACTTCGCTCGCCGAATATAAGAAAAATCCGAACTTCGCCAACGAAGAAGTTCCACCACCGACGGAATCGCTTTATCCCGGCTACGAATGGCAGTACAAGAAAGAGCCTTACGAGTGGGGTATGACGATTGACCTTAACTCCTGCGTAGGCTGCAACAACTGTATCGTTGCCTGTCAGTCGGAGAACAATATCGCTGTGGTTGGCAAGGATCAGGTCAATCATGGCCGCCATATGCACTGGCTGCGTGTAGATGCCTACTACCAGGGCGACCGCGCCAACCCGCGCGCTTACTTCCAGCCGGTGCCCTGCATGCAGTGCGAAAATGCGCCCTGTGAAATCGTCTGCCCGGTCGGCGCTACGGTCCACAGCACCGAAGGCCTGAACGATATGATTTATAACCGCTGCGTAGGTACGCGTTATTGTTCAAATAACTGCCCCTACAAGGTCCGGCGGTTCAATTTCTTCCTGTATTCCGACTGGGAAACGCCGCAATACAAGATGATGCGCAACCCCGACGTCACCGTGCGCAGCCGCGGCGTGATGGAAAAGTGCACGTATTGCATACAGCGCATTGCCGAACATCGTATTGATTCTGAGCGTGAAAACCGCAAAATCACCGACACCGAATTGCAGACAGCCTGTCAGCAATCGTGCCCGGCCAATGCGATTGTCTTTGGCAATATCAACGATCCGAACAGTCAGGTTTCAAAGCTGAAGAGAAATCAGCGCAACTACGGTCTGCTGGACGATTTGAATACCCGGCCGCGCACCACATATCTGGCCGAAGTTCGTAACCCTAACCCTGAATTGGAAGCGTAAGCGGAGCACAGCCAAGCAATGGCAGAACCTACAGAAGTAGAAGTCGGCGAACAGAAAGTACCGGTCATCGCGCCCGGGCATACTTTCGGGAGCATCACCGACAAAATCAGCGCCATCGTCCTCACTCGCCCGGTGGGGTACGGATGGATTTTCGGTCTGGCCATCTGCTTCCTGATTCTTCAGTGGATGCTTTACGCGCTGGGCTGGCTTTTTCTCAAGGGCGTGGGCATGTGGGGCGTGAACATTCCCATCGGCTGGGGCTTTGCGATTGTGAACTTTGTCTGGTGGATCGGTATCGGTCACGCTGGCACGCTGATCTCCGCCATTCTGCTCCTTCTTCGGCAATCGTGGCGCAATTCCATCAACCGCTTCGCTGAAGCCATGACGCTCTTTGCCGTGGCTTGCGCCGGCATGTTCCCGCTCTTCCACCTGGGCCGGCCGTGGCTCTTTTACTGGCTCTTTCCCTATCCCAACACCATGAACTACTGGCCGCAGTTCCGCAGCCCTCTGGTGTGGGACGTATTTGCGGTTTCCACGTATGCGACCATTTCGCTGGTGTTCTGGTTCGTTGGTTTGATTCCTGAACTGGCCACCTTGCGCGACCGCACGGAAAAGAAGTGGATCAAGTACGTTTATGGTTTGATGGCGATGGGCTGGCGTAACTCGACCCGTCACTGGAGCCGCTACGAAACGGCTTATCTGCTCCTGGCGGGCTTGGCCACGCCGCTGGTTCTTTCTGTCCATACCGTGGTGAGCTTCGATTTTGCCATCGGCATTGTTCCCGGCTGGCATACGACGATCTTCCCGCCTTATTTCGTTGCGGGCGCCATTTATTCAGGATTCGCTATGGTGTTGGTGCTGGCCATTCCCATCCGCAAAATCTACGGACTGGAAGATTTCATC
>JBJKQZ010000337.1:0-2510 GCA_046704865.1 Terriglobia bacterium | reverse complement strand
TGAATTGCCGGGCAGGTGTGTTTTCCATTTTGAGCGGGCGCCCCATTTTCGGAGGATCAGCGGCCCGGCGCGAATTCCCCCATGGCCCATGTTACGGCGCTTGTTCGTATCAGCGCAATGACTTGGGCGACCGCTACCCCTTTGTAACCCGCACGCGATTGGTTACACAATGGAGGTTAATGCGAAGGACGCATTAAGAAAGAGTCTGACGGACGGTCATCAAGGAGAGAACAATGACGGAGCAAGAACTCAAACTGCCTTACCTGAATACGCGGGAGGAAAACGTCCTCCGGTTCCTGGGCCTGCCCACAATCATGAGGGCGAAAGGCGAATCCACGGGCGGAGCATATGGGCTGGTCGAACATCCAGCGGTCCCGCCCGGGTTTGCATTATCCTACCACGTGCACCATCGTGAAGATGAAGCGTTTTACATTCTTGAGGGCGAAGTGGAATTCGTCTTTGACGGCAAATGGCACATCGCAGGGCCTGGCGCGTACGTTTTCGGGCCGCGAGAAGTCCCACATGGCTTCAGGGTCGTGGGCAATCGCCCCGCACAGATGCTGATCCTTGCGTCGCCCGCGGGCTTTGAGAGTTTTGTGCTGGAATTGGGTGAACCCATGGCAGCCCCGCCTTCTCCAGGCCCGCCGGACATGCAGAAACTCGTGGCAACGGCCGCGAAATATGGAATAGACATCCTTGGGCCGCTTCCAGAGAAAAAGGTTTCCAGAGGCGGCGCGATTGGAAAAGCGTAGTTCTTAGCCGTTGAATTTCCGCAGGCGTGTATAGTTCCGCGCGAACGTTCTCGGCCGATTGATTGGTCCGCTAGTTTGCTTTGGAAGCAAGCACGGTTGTGGCAGACCGGGTGATCAGACAATTGCGAGGGTAGCTGACAACCTCGATCCTTACGGGGGCGAGTCCAGCACCTAGAAACCCCAGGTATTTTGCGGCGGCGCGGCTGACGTCCAGCACGCGTCCGTCAACGTAGGGACCGCGATCGTTGACCCGGAGCACCAGCGACCTGAGAGTGACCAGGTCTGTGACACGGACTCGCGTTCCCAATGGAAGCAGCCGGTGGGCGCAAGTCATGGCATTCATATTGAAAGGGGGTCCACTGGCTGTGGGGAGGCCCTGGAATTCCGCTCCGTACCAGCTTGCCACGCCTACCTGAGTCTCGCGGGTGCCCCTCGATCTTGCCTTCATAAGGGCAATCGCTGCAGGCGTGCTTCCACTCGGTGCGGATAGCGCTGTGAGCGCAGCCACCGTACAACCCATGATCAGCTTCCTCAATTTGACCTCCGTTCGCTCGCCGCTAAGAAGGCACATTTCGATGCCCGGTGTGCCGTACACTCTGCGCGGTCGAGATCAATGAGGCTAAAAAGTGGAACCCTTGATAAAAAGGTTAATGGGAGGCGGCAAGATCCACAATCCGGTGATTTCCTCAATCCCGCTAAGGGTTGTCCTGAGTGCTATATTAACGACTTAATAAACAATCTGTGAGATTTCCGGGGGCCACGCGCAGGGCACGATTTTCTCCAGCCCACGTCCTTGATGTTGCTACACTGCATCAAACAACAGAACGATAACCGCGGCCTGGAATTTCCGCAGGACCGCAAGAGGAGACTGGAATGCCCAAATGGCTGAAGCGAACCATCATAATAGTGGCTGCAATTTTTGTAGCAATTCAATTCGTCCGTCCGTCCCGCACCAACCCGCCTATCGATCCCTCGCTTGAGATCGGGTCGGTCCAGGCCGTTACGCCCCAGGCGCAATCCATCCTGAAACGCTCATGTGAAGACTGTCATTCCAATCGCACGGTGTGGCCGTGGTACAGCGAGGTGGCGCCAAGTTCCTGGCTGGTGGCCAGCGATGTGAATGGCGCCAGAAGGAGGATGAATCTGTCCGAGTGGGGAAAGTATCCTGCCTATAAGAGGCTTGACCGGATGAATGGAATCTGCAAGCGGGTTACCCGGGGCAGTATGCCGCCGTGGCAGTATCTGTTGATGCATCCCACGGCGCGATTGTCGGCTGCCGATGTGAAAACACTTTGCCAGTGGGCAAAAGCTCCGGTCGAGCCCCCACAGAAATAATTCCTTTCGCATCTCTCCCTGGCGAGAGGTGGGAACCGGTAGCGAAGTCGCTGCGCGCTTTAAGCCTGCAGGACTTCTGATTTGCAGACCGGTAAAAAGGGCGCAGGGTCCCTGGACGAGAAACCCTGCGCCGCGGCGCCAGTGGTTATGGGCCCAGCCGCACAACGTGGTTTCCGGTCCCCGCGTCAAAGATCTCATCGGTGAGGGGCGGAACGGCTGTGATTGGGAATTCCGAGTCCCGGTACTGGACGTTTTTGTCCTGGCTTTCCTTGTCGAGATTGATGCAGCCAACCCATTCAGGCGAAGTGGTCCATCCCCTGGCCGCGCTGTTCTGGAATTCGTTCTGGGAGATTTCGCCCAGCCGTCCTTTGCAGCGGACTTCAGAGACGGCGTCCTCCAGCGGCGGCATATGCCCGTTTACGC
>JBJKQZ010000336.1:0-3447 GCA_046704865.1 Terriglobia bacterium | reverse complement strand
ATTCACGTGCGCCTCAAGGCAGGTGGTCAAGATAGCAGGCCCCGCTGGTGTTCTGTACGGGAGGTGTAGGAGGTGTCATCCAGGGCGGGTTGTTGAAATCGAAAAACTCCGTCATGTCCATCTGCGCGGCGTCGCGCTTGGTCAGCGACGGCAGATTGAAGCGGGTCTCGATGAATTTCAGAATCGCGGTGTAGTCAGCAACCGTGTGCGAAACATAGTGCTGCTTTGTAAACGGCGAGACAACCAGCAGCGGTACACGATAGCCGGTGTAAGTAAAGTCACACGTCGGACCGGTGCTCTGGGTGCACACATCGCCGGGTTGCAGGTCGACAGGTTTGATGCCGTCGGGACTCACCGCAGGCTGCGGAGAAACGTGATCGTAAAAGCCGCCCGACTCATCCCAGGTGAGAATAAAAACCGAGTCCTGCCAGGAAGAGCTTTGCATCAGCGCATTGATCAGCGACGAGGCATAATTCGCTCCCGACTGAATGTTGGACGGCGTGTTGTCATAGTCCGAAGGATGTTCGTCAAGTCCCGCATCGGATGCCGGATCGATATACGCAACCTGCGGCAGCGTACCGTTCTTCAAGTCCGTGAAGTACTGGGAAATGGGCACAAAGTTCTGCGGATATGTCGAAACGATGGTTTGCCCGAAAGCGAAGTTGTTTAGGTAGCTCGCCTTCATCAGACAAGCGGCCGAGTAAGGCGGCCCGGCGCAGCCCGTTCCCTGCGGGTTCTCGTAAATCTTCCAGGTAATACCTGCGTCCTGAAGATCCTGGAAGATCGTCTTGGCGGTCAGAGGAGATGAATCGGTGCTGTCGGTCCCATTCGGATAGACCCGGCCCTGCGAGGTTGCAGCGAGCATGAATTCGCGGTTAATTTGCGTACGTGACATCACTGGTTGGAACCAGCGATCCGAGGTGGCAAAGTCGCTTGCCATGAAGTAGTAGTAATCGAGGTCGTTGCCGTCGTAGTAACCCATTGCGCGCACGCCGTTGGTGTCGTAATACCCCAACTGGCGCGCGTCGTGGCCGGCCGTCCACACAAACCCGTTCATCGTGGCAGCCGAATTACCCACCGGATCGTTGTAATCCCAGTCAATGTGCGCTTCATTCCAGGAAGGGCTGGGGTTCTCCACGCACATGGTTTTGAAATGGAAAGAACCAACCGGGTTGGTGGTATCGAAAATACAGTCGCTCGGAGACGGATCGGCCGGGTTGCAACCAGGGTTACTCGGAGCAGGAGCCTGCAGTGGCGATGCGCCTGAGGCCGGATTGAACTGCGGCAAACCATCCAGCGATTCGTCGGGAATGTTATTTTGGGCCCAATATTGGCGCAGAGCGCCAAAGTAGTCGTCGAAGGAATGGTTCTCCTGGGCCATGAAGATGATGTGGTGAATTGAGGAGAGGCTTCCCGACGGGTTAGACGAAGTTGGATTGGATGGCGACATCCCGGGGCGATAGGAGACGCAGCCGCATAGGGTCAAAGCGAGGGCGAAGCAGCAGACGCTGCCAATAGTTTTGAACATTCAAAATAGCCTCCTTTGCCAGTTTGGATGCTCAGAGTTGATTGCGAGAAAGGTTGTATGCGCCGACCTGACCGGCTTTGACAAGGCTTAAAGAGTTTTCATCCGATGAGCGATAACACCGCATCGCCTCCTGATTCAGGCGTGGTGAGCATTGGCCTGGAAATCCTGGGCGAATTTGGCTCCCAGTTCGCGAATTACATTCCAGTTGCGAACATCGGTGGGAGGGATTTTCTTCAATGCGGGAATCAGGCTGTACGGAAAGCCCAGCTTTGAAAAATCGAACCGGCCACCAACGATGTGCTGCGCTACGGGCGAAAGCCACGGATACTTTTTGAGTTCCTTTTCCAGTTGATTGCGTGCGCCCGTCCAGTCCTTTTCCTCGTTTTGGACCGGTCCAAGAATGAAAAGAGTAACGGGAACCTTCGTCAGCCCGGTACGATGCTCCGACAGGAAGCGCCGCATGGGTTTGAGCAATCGCCCCATGTAAAGCGGCGCGCAGAGCACGGCCGCGCTGTAAGAATCGAGCGAGTGTATCTCGGCCGCGGGGCGCAGATCTGTCGGCAGGCCGTGGTTACGAAGAATTGCCGCAAGCATCCGGGCAACTTCTTCCGTGGAACCGGTCCGTGTGGCATAGGCGATGAGAATGTTGGGCTCCATCGTTGCCTCCTGTCAGCGCGCGCTGACCACTGGAAAAGGCCCGGGACCCGGTGCGGCTGCGGCTGTGGGCGGCTGCCGCAATGAATTTGCGTAAATCTTAGCCCTGTAGCCACCGGGCATCGGTGACCGCGGATACTGCGGCGCCCATTCTCGAATCCGCCGCGGCGCTTTGCCGCCAACAGGTGCTGGCTCCTTGTTTGTGGGTCTATATCCGCCTAAACTAATGCCATGGACGTGCAGTTCACTCCTGACATCGAAGCGAAGCTCGCCGAACGCGCAGCCCGCCGGCAGCTCAATCCCGACGAGGTCGTCCAGGAAGTGGTCTCCCGCTATTTCGAGGAGGAAGACCGTTACGTGGAAGCCGTCAGCCGCGGCCTGGCTGCATTGGAACGCGGTGAATACCTGACGCACGAACAAGTAGGCAGCCGGCTTCGGCGGTTTCTCGATCGCTGATGGAGATCCGTTGGTCGGCGCTTGCGGCTGACGATCTGGAACGTATCTGTGCGTGGATTGAGGAAGACAGCCCGGAGGCCGCCCGGCGGGTGGCAATTACCATTTACAACGGCATTGCCCAACTTGGAGATTTCCCCGGGATCGGCCGCGTGAGCAGCCGCTTAGTCGGCTGGCGGGAGCTGACCTTTGCGCCCCTGCCATACATTGCTGTTTACCGCGTCCAGCAGGGCGTCGTTGAGATTGCAAGAATCTTCCACGCTGCGCAGAACTGGCCGTGAGAAAAGGCCGGGGGTGTGTCAGATCTGGATATGCAGAGAACGCGACGCATGACGGCAATCATTGAACGCGAAGACGATGGATTCGTCGCTCTTTGCCCGGAGTTGGATATCGCCAGCCAGGGCGCAACAATCGAAGAGGCGCGAGCGAATCTCATTGAAGCGCTCACGCTGTTTTTCGAAACAGCGTCGGAATCTGAGGTTACGCGGCGGCTGCGCAACGAAGTTTTCGTGACCCAGGTCGAGGTACCCGTTGGGTAAGTTGCGGATTCTCTCCGGCTCTGAAGTATGCAGGATTCTTGAACATCATGGATTCGTAGCCGTTCGCCAGCGCGGTAGTCATCGCATCATGCAACGGCAAACTGAAGGGGGCACGGTCACCGTTTCAGTACCGCACAATCCGTCCCGGAGAGTAACTTTGTAAAGCATCATTCGGCAATCGGGACTCGAAAAAGTGCTGTTTGAAGTAAGGTCGTAGAAGCGTCAGGCGCCGGTGAGCCGCTCTGCGATTTGTCCAACCCCAGGGAGGTGGAA
>JBJKQZ010000335.1:0-5521 GCA_046704865.1 Terriglobia bacterium | reverse complement strand
GCGCAGGCCATCCTGGAGTTGCAGTTGCAACGCCTGACCGCCATGGAGCGCGACAAGATCCAGAGCGAGTACGACGAGCTCCAGAAGAAGATTGCTGAATACGAAGAGATCCTGCGCAACGAGAAAGTTCTCCGCAAAGTGATAGTCGGCGAACTGAAGGAAGTGCAGAAGCAGTATGGAGATGAGCGCAAGACGGCCATCATCGACGAGCAGGCGGAAATCGGCCTGGAGGACCTGATCGCCGTTGAAGACGTGGTAATCACGCTCTCGCACTCGCAGTATCTCAAGCGGACTCCGCTTTCCACCTACCGCCAGCAGGCCCGCGGCGGCAAGGGCCGGCTGGGAATGAAAACGCGCGAGGCGGACTTTGTGGAGGGCCTGTTCGTTGCCTCCACGCACAGCTACATTCTGGTTTTTACCAATACTGGCAGGGTGCACTGGCTGAAGGTGTATGAGATTCCCGATGTCGCGGCTGCAGGCCGCGGAAAGCATATTCTCAACCTGGTGAATCTGAACCCACGCGAAAAGGTGGCTTCACTGGTGACTTTGAAGGAACTTCCCGACGAACGGAATGACATCAAAGTGAACGGCGAAACTTATGCGGCCGAAGGTTATGTGACTCTCGTCACTCGGAACGGCGTGATCAAGAAAACGCGTCTTGCCAACTTTTCCAACCCCATGTCGCGCGGTATCATCGCCATGAACGTGGATGACGAAGATGAATTGATCGGGGCCAAGCAGACGACAGGCCAGGATACGATCTTCCTTGCCACCCATGAAGGCATGGCCATTCGATTCCCCGAAAGTGACGTCCGTGACATGGGCCGCCAGGCACGCGGCGTGCGCGCGATGTCGCTCGCAAATGGCGACTACATCGTGGGCGTTGAGGTGGTAGGAGAGAAAGAGCTGATTCTTTCTGTTACCGAAAAGGGTTATGGCAAGCGCACTCCAATCACTCAGTACCGCCTGCAATCGCGAGCGGGCAAGGGAGTGATCAACGTGAAGACGACGGCGCGCAACGGGAAAGTGGTCAGCTCGTTGAGCGTGACGGAAGATTCGGAAGTCATGCTGATCACACAGCAGGGCAAGATCGCACGGCTGGATTCCGCCAAGATTCGGGAGTCAGGCCGGTCCTCCCAGGGAGTGCGCTTGATCAACCTTGGAGAAGAGGACCAGTTGGCTGCGGCCTGCCTCATCCGTGCTGAGGACACCGAAGACGACGAACAGGGTGTGCTGATCCAATAGCCCACCCAAATGGGAACGGCCGGGTGCGGGTTGAGACCCTGCGGTTCACCTGATATCCTAGTTTTCTAAGGGGCTTCGATTGGGAGAACTGGAGAACAAGCAGAAACGGCTGGAAGGCGAACTGAAGAAGTTGCCTTCCCTGATTGTTGCCTACTCGGGCGGAGTTGACTCCGCTTACCTGGCCTATGCGGCGCATCGGGCGCTGGGTGACCGCATGCTTGCAGTCACTGCGCTTAGCGCCAGTTACTCGGAACGCGATCGTCGCGAGGCGGAAGCATGCGTTCAGCGCTTCCAGGTTCCGCACGAATTCATCAATACGTCCGAGCTTTCGAATCCCGCCTACCGCGCCAACAATCCTGACCGCTGCTTCTTCTGCAAGGATGAACTGTTCACTCAGCTTGATGACCTGGCTGCCCGGCGTGGATTTTCCGCAGTGGCCTACGGCGTGAACGTGGATGAGCAGGGTGACTGGCGGCCCGGGCAGCAGGCAGCCCCCAATCACAAAGTACTGACGCCGCTGCTTGACGCCGGACTCACCAAGGCTGACATTCGAGAACTCTCGCACCGCGCGAGCCTGCCTGTCTGGAACCGGCCCGCTTCGGCCTGCCTCTCCTCCCGGATTGCCTACGGCATTGAAGTTACGCCCGAGCGGCTGGCGGAGGTGGAAAAAGGTGAAGAGGCGCTCCGGGCGCTCGGCTTCCGACAATTTCGTGTCCGCCATCATGACAAGCTGGTGCGAGTGGAAATCGCGCCCGATGAGTTGCCGCGGGCGTTGACGCCGGAGATGGCAGTAAAGTTCGTGGAGATCTTTAAGGCACTGGGATTCAATTTTGTGACGCTCGACCTGGAAGGCTATCGCACCGGATCGCTCAACACTCACCTCGTCAAAATCGCCAGCTAACCGCAGCGGCAACCCTAAATCAAATTATCGAAAAACTTGTGGAACCGTGCGATTCCGAGCGCGTTGGGTGTATTCTGTCGTGGCTGGATCTAAGACTTTGCATGTTCTCAGGCGGAGGTACTGTGCTGAAACGAAGTTTCGCCCGTTCACTATTCCTCTGTATCTGCGCACTTACCATGGGAGGTTTTGCAAGCGCACAAATGGAACATATCGCTGAAAAGCTGGGATATCCACCAGATTCGAAACTTCTGATCATCCACGCGGACGACCTGGGGGTAGCGCATTCCCAGGACATGGCCAGTTTCAAGGCGCTTGAGGAAAAAGACGTCACCGCTGCAAGCGTAATGGTGCCTTGCCCGTGGTTTACGGAAGTGGCGGATTTTGCCCGGTCACATCCGGAAGCCGACATTGGCATACACCTGACGTTGACCAGCGAATGGAAGACCTACCGCTGGGGATCTGTAGCGCCAAGAGACCAGGTGTCGAGTCTTCTGGATCCCAACGGATATTTTTACCCCGACAACAGTCCCGTGGCGGCCCATGCCAATCCCCGGGAAGTGGAAATTGAAATTCGCGCGCAAATCCAGCGCGCGCTCGCCATGGGTATGCGTCCCACACACCTCGATACGCACATGGGAACGCTCGCCGCAACGCCGCAGTTTTATTCCGTGCTTGTCAAAGTAGCGCATGAATATCATCTGCCGTATATCGCCGCCAGGCTGCCGGGCAAGCAGGGCGAGGAGTTGATGAAGCTGATTTCGCCGAATGACATCGTTCTTGACCACCTTGTGATGTTCCCTTCGAATATGCCGCCGGATCAATGGACGGAATCTTATGTAAAAGCCATCGAGGCGCTCAAACCCGGCCTGACTGAAATGATCGTGCACCTTGCCTATGACGACTCTGAGATGCGGGCGATCACGGTGGACCATCCGGACTATGGGGCGGCGTGGCGGCAGCGGGACTTCAACGCAGTTACGAGCCCGCAGTTCAAGCAGGCCCTCAAAGACAACCACATCATTCTGGTGGGATGGAAACAGCTGGATAAGCTTGTAAGGTAGCGTTCGGTTGTAGAGATTTAATCCTCTGCAGCGCCTGATTCCGGATTGGCAAACTCCGCGGCGACTTTGACAGTGGTGCTGTGGATGCGAACTGTATCCGCCACGTGGCGCGCGTATCCGCCCGCAAAGGTTACCACCACTGGAATGTTTCTGGCCCGCGTCTTTTGGAATACCATGCGGTCGCGGTGTTCCAGCCCCTGCAGCGTGAGTTTCAGCCCGCCCAACTGGTCTTCACGGTAAGGGTCAGCTCCGGCCAGGTAGAAAACCATCTGCGGCTCGAATTCCGAGAAGGCCTTATCCAGGCTGTCTTCAAGCGCGGCGAGGTACTCGGTGTCCTGTACACCGTTGTGGAGATTTACGTCCAGATCGCTGGGTGGCTTGGGGTAAGGGTAATTGTTTTCCTGGTGGAGTGAGATCGTATAAACGGTTTCGTCTCCGCCGAAGATGGCGGCTGTACCGTTGCCCTGATGCACGTCGCAATCGACGGTCATGGCACGCTCAATAAGCCGGTCTTTCTGCAACCGGCGAATAGCGATGGCGACGTCATGAATCACGCAGAATCCCTCCCCGTGGTCTGGAAAAGCGTGATGGAATCCGCCGCCGATGTTAACTCCGATTCCCTTTTCGAGCGCGATGCGTCCAGCCAGAATCGAGCCACCTGCTGAAAGCCAGACAGCCTGTACCAGTTCCGGAGAATAAGGGACTTCCATCCTCAGGATTTCAACATAGGTGAGCTTCGCGTTCCGGAGTTTCCAGATATAGTCGCCATCGTGCACCAGGGACACATCGTCGTCTGTGGCTGGCGAAGGTTCAACAATGTCCTCGGGCCTGATCACATTCTCCTGGAGCAGCCGCTCTTTGATCAGGCGGTATTTGGAGGAGGGAAAGACATGGTTCCCCAGGTTCAAATCATATTGGTCCGAATAAACAACTTTCATATCGTGCCTGCTCCCAATTCTACCAGCTCGCCGCGGCACTTTGCTGAAACGACAAAAAGGTAACCGAATTCGCTGCTAAGCCGTCAGAACCCGAAGAAGTAGGAGAACTTCACAAAAAACTGCCGTCCGTCATTCAGGAACCGGTTGGTGCGGATCAGTTCCGAGCCGGTGGATGTAGGAATCAGGTTGATGTTCTGCTGGTCGCTGTTGTAGCCGACGTATAGCGCTGTCCAGGGATTCACGATATAGGAAATCAGAAAATCGGCGTTGAATTGCTTTGTTGGATGCAAGGACGTCAGCGTCGTGTTGGGCAGGACAGTGTTGTACTGGAAAATTGTTCTCAATCCCAGCCGCGAGCTGAATTGCCAGTTCCATTTGGAGCGGAAGATGTCATTGTTAAAAAGGCTGCCCCCGCCTTGCCGGCTCGTAAGCCGCTCCAGGATGTAGGTATTGTCAACCTCCAGTTTAGTTAGCGGACGAATGGTCATGAGCACCTGGCCGTGAGTCAGGTTGGCCAGCATGGGCGCGTGGCCGGCCGACGGCACAAAGTTCACATCGGTGCCCCATTCGTATTGCGCACTGAACGTGAAAGGCTGATAGTACTGGCTTCCCATGTAGATTCCCTTGTGCTGGTGGACATAAGCGCGGTTGTAAGGCAGTATGGAAAAATCCTGTGGACGCAGCAACTCATGGTCTCCTGCCTTGTAGAGCTCAATGTAGGTCTGGCCAGTCAGCTCAAAGCTCAACCCCGTGTCGTAGTATTGGTCAAGCATATCTCCGGCATGGTCCCACACGGGATCGATGTAGAGCGTGGGCCCCCAGGATATCAGCGCCTTGCCCTCTGGCCGAAAGCGGTAAGTAATGAACTGCCCGAGGCTTCTGAAATCAGGACGTAATGCCGGCCGTGGAATCGCGCGGCTATAAGGGACAAAGCGGTCTACCGTATTCTCACCCAGAAAACCGCTCTCTGTATTAAATCCCGGGCTGAGATCCTCGTAGTCGAGATCGTAATAAAACTGATAGCCGGTGCGCTGCAAATGCACTTTATACGCCGGACCGGCGGAGCGTGGAGCTCCGGGCAAAGTAGTTGCGCTGGTAACTCCCTGCCAGTCCAATGTCCAGTTGGGAGTGAACTTGAAATGGCCGTCGACGCCTCCCACGCGGTTGTAAGTGCCTGCGAATTCGCGGTCGGTATAAATCATGCCAATCGTCGACTGCTTCCCGACGTCCCGATTGACCCTGACCACGGTGAAATGTGCTCGCTTGCCCGCCAGTGGATCATTTGTCGGAACCACTTCTCCCGGTGACTTGTCATCCGCCAGCAGCGTTCCGATGGCGTAATGTCCTATCTTGCCGGTCAGCCTTACACCGAATTG
>JBJKQZ010000334.1:0-2628 GCA_046704865.1 Terriglobia bacterium | reverse complement strand
GTAGACCGGCATGCCGGCCAGCTTGCCCTTAATGTCCCACAGCGCCAGGTCGACGCCGGCAAGCGCCGTCATCTGCACAGGGCCGGAGCGCCAGTAGGGAGCGCGATACAGGCATTGCCAGATGTCTTCAATCTGTTCCGGGTCGCGCCCGATCAGCATGGGCGCAATGTGCTTTTCAAGTGTGGTGGCCACCGCCAGTTCGCGGCCGTTGAGCGTGGCGTCACCCACGCCATAAAGTCCCGGTTCACTGGTAAGAACTTTTACCAGCACGTAGTTGCGATCCGGACAGGTGACGATGACGCGCACTTCAGTGATCTTCAGCCGCGGATTGCCACGCTCTGCTCCGGTTTCAACCTCTTTTTCGGCGCTCGACGCGTGCATGACCAGCACGTTGTCGGTGCTTTTCCCGCGAGGTCTGTGCGCACGGCGGCGTGCTTCACTCTTTGGAGTTTTCATGGAAGTGATTTTCAGCTAAAGACGGCTGCAATACAACGAGTTCTGTGCGGGAGCAACCCAGCGTCCTGTGTTTCAACCTGTGGTGCGACACCGCTCACGCGCAACATTCATGCCGAAGCAAGCGGACCTGCATGCTTCACGGCACATCTGGTCGCCGCACTTTTTGCGGCAACGCAGAATATGACCTCCGAATGTTTGCGGGCAATGTGGGTGGCTCAAGAGAGATTTTCAGGGACGGATCGCAACCACGCCGGGGCTGGAAGGAAGGCTGAAATTCGCGCCGCGTTCGCGGTTGAGTTCCAAAGTGGCTGGAACATCCAGTTCGGCAATCGGAACTTTCTTTGTCCAGGAACCGTCGTTCCAATAGTCCGCGTTGGTGTAAATCGTTCCGCCAACAATGGTGTACCGAGTGACCTCTTCCTTATGGCCGTCTCGGAATACGAGCACTGCGGGAGGAAGTTCGCGCGGCGCTTCCGCGGCCTCGCTTTGCTGCGTCCCCATCGTGCGCAGGCTGGAGCCTTTTGCAGACCCCTTCTGGCCGCCCTGCGAATCCACAACGGTCTGGCCGGAATCGGTGATTCGCACCCAATGGTTGCCATGGAGTTCCAGCACCAGGGACTCAGGCGGAGGCGGCGGAGGAGTTTCAGGTTTGGGCTGGGAGTTTTCAACAACTATCACGCGCGCCGGCGGTTCCTCTTGAGGAGTTGGTTCCGAGTAATAGTCCGAATAGTAGTAGCCAGGATAGAGGTAAGGATACGCGTAGCCGTTTCCACGATGGTGGTAGGATCCGCGGCCTCTTGGTCCCGTCAGATAACCTCCTGTATGACCGCCTCTGAAGGGAACGTGCGATGGGCTCCTCATCCCTCCGCTGCGTCCGGAGAGAAAACCTCCCTGCGCATGGGATGGGACCGGAATGAAGACCATGCCTAAAATTGCCATGATCAACGCTAAGAACGGTTTGATCTTCATAGAGGACCCGCCTCCAGTCCGTCGGCTGGCAGCACCTTTGTATCTAAAGCTAGATATAGACCCCAAAACACTGAAAGTCAAGTCAGGTTCAGGTATTGGATCATGCAGCAACAGGGCCTGCCTGTGGGGCACGTTTTACAGGCATTTTGCAGAACGGAAGCCCCTTCTGCGGCATACTTGGCGCGTGGGTTTAACGGGTCCATCCGAGTCCCGGATTCCGGCAAGTCCTTTCAGGGAATGGCCTGGGTCTGTAATTTCCGGCTCCTGTGAAACCTTTTAGGGGCAGGATTCGTCCGGCATACTATGTAACTCCAGGGCTGTATTTTGTTGCGCTTTATTGCATGTGAGGTTTGAGCAGATGCGAGCATGGAAGTTCCTTTGCTTTTCCGCAATTTTGGCGATGACGTTCTGGACCTGCCCGAGCCTGAGTGCGCAGACGGCGGCTGGCGGAACAGTGGAAGGGCAGGTGCTGGGCCCGGGTAACGTTGCTGTGCCGGGTGCGAGAGTGGTTCTTTTTAACCCCCAAACGCGGACTCGCAAAGAAACATGGTCCGATGAGGCGGGGAAATATATCTTCAGAAACGTAGCGCCGGGTGAGTACAGGGTCATTGTGATGATCGTCGGGTTCCGGCCTTCACTGCTGGGCCCTGTAGAGGTAAAGGCGGGGCAGCCCTCAGCGCTGAATGCGACGCTTGCACTCGCGCAGCCCGGAGAGCAGGCGCGATTTGGCGGCTTCAGGCGGCCGGGCGGAGGACGTGGCTTTGGACCTGGGCGCCCGGGCCAGGCAGGAACCTCCCAACAGGCAGGCCAGGGGCGGCGACCCGGCCAATTTGGCCAGCGAGGCGGCGGGAATGCCAATGGCGCCATGATGGCGCAGGGAGGTATGGGCCAGCAGGGAAATCAAGGAGACCTGAACGGCATTCTGGCTGAATCGGGTGAAAATGACACAACTGGCGGTTTGCGCTTTTCAGGGGAGGGCGGTGAATCAGGGCAGGAAGGCCAGGAGGCAGGCGGCGTAGGCGGCGATCTTGCAGGCGCGGCGGGTGCCAGCAACTCTTTCCTGCTGGCCGGGAACGTCGTAAACGCCAGCGCTCCACCAATGGAACGGGGTGGCCGCAGAGGCCGTTTCCTCATGTTCGGCGGCGGACCTGGCGGGCCCGGAGAAATGGGTGGCCCGGCTGGAGCGCCGTTTGGTGGTGGCGG
>JBJKQZ010000333.1:0-6517 GCA_046704865.1 Terriglobia bacterium | reverse complement strand
TCCCACAGGTTCGCCGCTGCGAAAGTTGATTTTGCAGGTGAGCGCTGCACCGTTTGGCGGAAAAACATTCCGCGCGGAGCGCGTATTCACACGGGTTGTCGCGGACCAGCAGGGCAAAATCCTCAATCGGGAAGATCTCGTTTTTATAAAGGCGGCCAAGGTTGTGTCTGACACACGCCTGGCGCCGGGAGAGACCAGGAAGGAAACTTTTACCTTCAAAGAGCCGCAAGATGTGCGCTCAACGGTCCAGGCAGACTTTATCTACTTCTATTCACCATCGGCGGCAACAAAGGCTCAGCAGGAAGTGAAATTCCTCAGTCTCAGCCAGTTTGTGCAGTAAGCAAAATTCGTCAACGAAAGTTGTTGCAGAAATCAAGAATTGCTGATGATGATGTGCAGGCTGGGCGCGAGTCAGGCAGGAACGGAGGATCGAAATCGATGAGGGCTGATTCCAACACTGGGAAACCCGGCCCCGGTGATGAAAAACTCGATTCCGGGCGCCGCTGGGTCAATCTGGTCCTGGGCACGGGCGTCGTGGCCACTATTGCGTCATTTGTCTATCCGGCCATCCGGTACGTTATTCCGCCGCCTGTCAGCGAATCAGCCAACCTTTCCGTTGTGGCCGCTAAAGTTGGCGAACTCAAGACCAACGCGGCGAAGGTTTTCAAGTTTGGATCAGAGCCCGCCATCCTGATCCGCCTGGCTGACGGTAAATACCGAGCGTTCACAGCCGTTTGCACCCACCTGGGTTGCACGGTGCAATACCGCACGGACCTGCATGAAATCTGGTGTCCGTGCCATAACGGGACTTACGATTTGCAAGGCCGAAACGTCAGCGGTCCGCCCCCGCGTCCGCTGGCCCAATACCAGGTACATATTCAGGGCGAGGACGTTGTCGTGGTACGGAACGCATAACTATGGCTGACCTCAAACGTCGCACCTTAGATTGGCTTGATGAACGCCTTGGCGGTGGAGGCGGCATCGAAGAATTCCTTCGGCACAAGAAGGTCCCTCTCCACCGTCACACGATCTGGTACTACTTCGGTGGAATGGCGCTCTTCCTATTCATCATCCAGGTCCTCACCGGAATCCTGCTGCTGATGTATTACCGGCCGACGGCGAGCGGGGCGTTTGAAAGCGTTCAGTTCATCATGACTCAGGTCAAGTTCGGATGGCTGATCCGGTCGATCCACAGCTGGTCTGCGAATCTGATGATCCTGATCGTTTTCATCCACATGTTCAGCGTCTTTTTCATGAAAGCCTACCGCAAGCCCCGGGAGTTGACATGGGTCAGCGGCATGGTGCTCCTGTTCATAGTTCTTGCTTTCGGGTTTTCCGGATATCTGCTTCCCTGGAACACGCTGGCATTCTTTGCAACAAAAGTGGGCACAGACATGGCGGGGTTTGTGCCCATCATTGGCAATTGGATCAAGGTATTTCTGCGAGGCGGCAATGAAGTCACCGGCGCCACGCTCACACGCTTCTTTGGATTCCACGTGGCAGTGCTGCCGGGAATTGCGACGTTGCTGCTGGCGTTTCACCTGCTGTTGGTGCAGAAACTCGGCATGAGCGTTCCACCGGGAGTGGAACAGAAGATCAAGGAAGGGAAGGAGACTGAGCGCACCATGCCGTTCTTCCCGAACTTCCTTCTGCGCGACATCATGGGGTGGTACGGTGCGCTGGGAGTCCTGGGAGCGCTCGCCGCAATCTTCCCCTGGGAACTTGGAACCAAGGCCAATCCGTTTGGTTCAGCGCCTGCCGGGATCCACCCGGAATGGTATTTCCTCTTCATGTTTCAAACGCTCAAGTATCTGCCGTCAAAGCTCCTCTTCATAGACGGCGAGCTTGTAGGGCTGATGTTATTCGGCATTGCCGGTGCGATCTGGGTGATTGTTCCATTCCTTGATTACAAGGCAGGGTTTGGGCGCGTTACGCGCTTCTTTACAGGTCTTGGGATGTTTGCGCTGGCATACATGATTGTGTTGTCTTGCCTGGCCATTTTTTAGGTCAGTGGGCAGTACGGTTTTTGCGATGCGGACTATGACAAACTCTTTAATGAGCAGCTCACGGATAAGAAGTTGTGCCATCGCCTTGGCCATCATGCTTTGTGGTCTGAACGTAGCATGGGCCGCGCCGGCGAAAGACTCGTGCGTGGCCTGCCACTCCCAGCTTCCGGGGCAGTATGGCCAGCCGGCAAAGCTGTTTCCTGAAGACGTCCACCACAAGGCTGGACTTAGTTGCGTGGATTGCCATGGGGGCGACCGGAATGACGATTCCATGAACGCTATGAGCCCGGCCAAGGGTTTCCGCGGGGCCCCGACCAAAGCTCAGATTCCCTTGTTCTGCGGGCGGTGCCACTCGGATCCGAATTATATGCGGAAGTTCAATCCAAGCCTCCGGACCGACCAGGCAAGTGAATACTTCACCAGCGTGCACGGCAAAAAACTGAAGCAGGGCGACACCAAGGTGGCCGTCTGTGTGGACTGCCACAGCGTGCACGATATCCGCGCGCCTTCAGATCCAAGAGCTCCTGTCTATCCGACTCATATTGCGGAAACCTGCGCGCGTTGCCATGCCGACGCCAATTACATGAAGGGCTACAAAATCCCTACAAATCAGTACGAGCTCTACAAGAAGAGTGTGCATGCAGCCGCTCTCGCCGGAGGCGACAATTCGGCTCCCACTTGCAGCACGTGTCACGGCAACCACGGGGCAACACCGCCCGGCGTGAGCTCAGTGGCAAATGTGTGCGGCACCTGCCACGTAATGAACCAGGAACTGTTTGAAAAGAGTCCGCACGGCCCCATATTCGCCAAGATGGGACTGCCTGGCTGCGTACAATGCCACTCCAATCATGAGATTCTTGCACCCCAGGACGCCTGGGTGGGAACAGGGCCCAAAGCCGTGTGCGTAACCTGCCACGTGAAGGGTGATAACGGGTTCAAGGCAGCAGAAGATATCTCAGCAGGTCTTGTTAAGCTGAAGTCCACATATCATGATGCGGATGCCATCCTCAATACGGCGGAGAAGTCCGGCATGGAAGTTTCAAGCGCCCGGGTGGAAATGACCAACGCACATAGCGACTTGATCAAGGCGCGAGTGGTAGTCCACAGCTTCAATGCCGTTGACGTTCTCAAGATTACCGACCAAGGCGTTGCGACCTCGCGCAAAGCGTATGATGCCGGAATTGCTGCATTGCACGAACGCAATTACCGCAGAAAAGGCCTGGCCATTGCTCTGATCGCCATTGTGATCGCAATCTCGGGCCTTTACCTGAAGATCCGCAAGATGGAACGCGGTTAGCAAGGGCAGCCGCGTGGTATTGCCTGCCGAAGGATTCTACTTCACCATGGCGCGTGTGTCTGGGCAGTCTGCTCCAGGCTCTCGCGCCTTCTTTCTTGACGCCCATCGCTCCTGCTCTTATGATGAAGAGTTTTCAGCGTTCCCGCATAACCAATAGCCAGGACGATCCGGAAAGGAATTCAAGAATGGTCGGACTTCACGAACTCGCGCCCGCACGCATCAAGCCGGCGCTGCATCCAGAATTTGCGCCTGCAGTGCTTGCGGACCGCGCATATCTCAAGATGGTGAAGGAATCGGGGAAAGCAGTCCCACTGGTCATTGGGCTCGAGCGCGGCGGCGGCTCAATTTCAGTCTATAGGACCCAGGCCTTTGATGAATCGCATTCTTCGGCCTATTTGAACCTCCGCTACGCGGAGCGCACGCTGAAGATGCTGCTCTGGCAGCGGGGCGGGTGGCGGGTAATCGTCGGCGGGCCCAAGAGTGTGGGCGAGCATTTGCGACAGGTTTATTCCGCCGGCGGTGAACGCGCCTTCGACGCTGACTTTATGGGCGGCGTTTATGAGCATCCGTTTACAGTGGACATCACCTCGCCGGACAAAGTTCCCGAAGCTTCAGAAGGCGCTTTGCAGATTGGCAGGCACCTGGATGGATGCCGCATCGGATTTGATCTGGGTGCCACAGACCGCAAGGTCGCGGCAGTGATTGACGGCCAGTCCGTCTTTAGTGAGGAAATCGTCTGGGACCCGCGAAACTCCGCCGACCCAAGCTACCATTTTAACGAAATCCTGGCCGGGCTGAAATCTGCTGCAAGCCATATGCCCCGGGTGGATGCTATCGGAGGTAGTTCCGCCGGTGTTTATATCGATAACCGGCCGCGGGTTGCCTCGCTCTTCCGTGGCATTCCCAAGGACCTGTTTGAGGCAAAGACCACACGGCTTTTCATCGATTTGCAGGAAGCTTGGGGCGGCATCCCTTTTGTAGTTGTCAATGACGGTGAAGTGACGGCGCTTGCCGGATCCATGTCCTTGAATGACAATGCGGTGCTCGGAATTGCACTTGGCTCCAGCCAGGCGGGCGGGTACGTGACACCGACCGGCGGCATCAGCACCTGGCTTGATGAACTGGCTTTTGTGCCGGTGGATTACGATCCGCAAGCGCCCGTGGATGAATGGTCGGGCGACCCTGGTGTAGGTGCCCAGTATTTCTCCCAACAGGCCGTATTTCGCCTTGCCCCGGTGGCGGGGATTGAGCTTGATCCGAAAATGGGTCCGGCAGATCAGTTGAAGTCGGTGCAGACCCTGCTGAGCACCGGCGATGAGCGCGCACGGAAGATCTTTGAGACCATCGGCGTGTACGTTGGCTACGGAGTGGCACACTACGCCGATTTCTACGAACTCCGGCACGTGCTGATTCTCGGACGTGTGACTTCAGGCGATGGCGGGTCAATCGTTCTGGAGAAGGCGCAGGAAGTGATGCGGGCAGAGTTTCCGGAGCTTGCTGAAAGAATTGAGCTGCATTTGCCGGATGAAAAAACGCGGAGAGTGGGGCAGGCCGTTGCGGCCGCAAGTTTACCTGCCACTCACTAAATTCAGGAGGAAGCGATGAAATTCCATAACCCCGGATCAGAGATCTACGTGCCGGACGGCGGAGCGGCAGACCAGGCTATAGCGCGCACGACCACCTTCGCCATCGGCGCGCACCAGGACGATCTTGAGATTATGGCTTACCAGGGAATCCTGGAGTGCTTTGGGAAGCAGGACAAACATTTCACGGGCGTCACGGTAACCAACGGCGCCGGCAGCCCACGGGACGACCTTTATGCAAGTTATACGGACGAGGACATGCAGAAGGTTCGCCGCGTTGAGCAGCGGAAAGCAGCTTACGTTGGGGAGTATTCTGCCCAGGTGTTTCTTGACTATACCAGCGGTGCTGTAAAGGACAAAAGCAATCCTGATGTTGTGGCAGACCTCAAGCAACTGCTGGGCGCCGCTAAGGCAAAGGTAGTTTACACGCACAATCTGGCGGACAAGCACGACACGCACGTAAGCGTTACGCTACGAGTAATCCAGGCCATCCGCGGCCTGCCCGTCAATGCCAGGCCGGAAAATCTTTACGGCTGCGAAGTCTGGCGCGGACTCGATTGGCTGAACGACAACGAAAAGGTCATCTTTGACGTAAGTGCGCACGAGAACCTCGCCATGTCACTGGTAGGGGTGTTTGATTCGCAGATCTGCGGCGGTAAGCGCTATGATCTGGCCACTGCCGGGCGGCGCAGGGCGAATGCAACTTACTTTGCATCTCACGCTACAGATGTGGCAACTTCAACAATTTTCGGGATTGATTTGACGCCTCTGATCAAGGACGACAAACTCGACCCGGCAAAATGCATCAACGGCTTCATCGAACGCTTTTCGCAGGAAGTTACCGCGCGAGTTTCCAAATTCAGTTAGCTTCGGCGGGCGCTTGCCATTTGAAACAAGCCCCGCCGTCCCGCTCCAAGGCGCGCCGCGTGCTATGCAGCGTTGATATTCTGGTTCACGCGGAAGAAATTTGAAGGGTCAAACTTCTTCTTGATCGATGCGAGCCTGTCGTAGTTGTCGCGGAAGGAAGCCCGCACTCGTTCCTGGCCCTCTTCCATCATCACATTCACGTAAGCGCCTCCGGATGAGTAAGGGTGGAGCGCTTCAAAGTAATCCTTGCACCACTTTGTAATCTTGTCCCGGTTAATCGGGTCCGGGTCAATCCCGACAATTACACCCGCCCAGTTAGCATCGCGGTAACTGAAGGCCGTATCCTTATTGCCGACTCTGTGTACGGCGCCATCTATGGGATAGAGGTGCATAGTCGAAAGCATTGTTGGAAGCTTTGCGCCATACTCGGCATGCCGCGCAATGGCCTCGTCACTCAATTCCTTGAAGAAGTCCGCGCGCCAATACCATTGGAGTCCCGGAGGCAGAAGAGGATCAAAAAGGCTCTGGACTGCAGGGAAAGGCATTGGTCCGACGTGGTCCAACAACGGCTTACCGACCGACCGCATCGGTTTGGTTGCTTTTTCGGCTTCATCCGGCGTTCCCGTACAGCACCACATGATGGCGCACACCTTTTGGTTATGCAAATGAGGTGGAAACATCGGAACCGGAGGAATGGTCATCAAGGCGAGAAAGCCGCTCACGGACTCCGGAGCGTTCAGAATGAACTCGCGATAAACCTTCAT
>JBJKQZ010000332.1:0-13236 GCA_046704865.1 Terriglobia bacterium | reverse complement strand
GGCCGGGGCAGGCATCGGCGCCGGGATTGCTGAACGTTTTTCCGAAGCTGGCGCCTCAGTCGTTATTTTTGACGTCAATGGCGATTCAGCCGCGGAAATGAGCAGGAAGATTGACCAAATCAGGCCGGGGCGCTCCCTTGCCGTGCGGGGTGATGTTTCAAACGAAGACGAAGTCAAGGCGGCTGTTGAGAAAACTGCCGCAAAATTCGGCACCGTCGACATTCTGGTCAACAATGCCGGAATCGATGTGTCCGGCCTTGCGCCCGAAATGAGTTCCAGCGAATGGGATCGCGTATTGAACGTCAATCTGAAGGGAGCATTCCTCTTTTCAAAGTACGCAATCCCGCATATGCGCGGGCGCGGCGGGGCTATTGTGAACATCTCATCCGTGCACGCTCTTGTATCGAATGAAGGCTACGCGGCCTATGACGCATCGAAAGCCGGCATGCTGGCCATGACGCGCACACTCGCGCTCGATCACGGCCGCGACGGAATCCGGGTGAATGCCATCTGCCCCGGTTACATCAACACTCCGATGACGGAGCAGTGGTTCAAAGACCAGCCGGATCCGGAAGCAACCCTGAAGCAGGTGCTGGCTTTCCACCCGCTAGGTCGGATAGGCACCCCGCGCGACGTGGCGGAGGCGGCTCTTTTTTTGTCTTCAGACGCGGCATCGTTTGTGTCTGGAACGTATCTGGTGGTTGATGGGGCAATGACAATCGCAGGACGCTAGACTGGCGACACGAGAGGAGGTTCGCGCCCGCGTTCCTGTTCATTGGCTTTAGGCATACGGTTGAAAAGGGTCCCTCCGGTGGGTGCGCAAGGGGAAGCTATCGTGCCTTTACAATCCGGCACTCCAGATCCAACTGTTTCAATAACTTCTTCAGCCGTTTGCGATTCTGGTCACGCAAAGAAGGATTGTTGCGATGAAAATCAAGAAAATTGAATGCCTTCAGCTTCGATCCCCGCACGCCACGCCCGACGATTGCGATGGTGCCGTCGATACAGCCGTCATCCGCATCACAGCCGACAACGGCGTTTACGGACTGGGCGAAACCGACTCGCCGCCCAACGTCATGGCCGCTTTACTCGAGACGCCCACGGCCCACATCTGGAGCCGTAGCATCAGCGATATCCTACTGGGAGGGAACCCGCTGGAGGTTGAGGCCCTGTGGAACGAGCTTTACGAGGGAACCATCTATCATGCGCGGCGCGGCCTCGGCATCATGCTGATTTCGGCGATTGACATCGCCCTCCACGATCTGCGCGGCAAACTGCTGGGGGTCCCCGTCTTTCAGCTTCTGGGAGGAGCGGTCAGGCAGGAAGTCACTCCCTACGCCACGCTCTTCCCCAGCATGCCCCAGGGCCGTTCGTGGGCGGAAATGCAGGCCGACTGCTTTGAACTGATTGACAAGGCCCTCGAATTGGGTTTCCGGGCCATGAAAATGGAAATGCTTTTCTATGATCTGGTCAGTGATCGTGAACTGGTAAAGTTCATCCGCGAGTGCCGCAGGCGCATTGGCAATGACCGGGACTTCATGATTGACGTCGGATACCGCTGGAAGAATTTCAATGACGCTCTCTGGGTCCTGCGGAGCGTGGAAGATGAAAAAGTATTTTTTGTTGAAACTCCGGTGCACACGGATGATCTTGACGGGCTGGCCCGTCTGGCTGACGCCACTACAACTCCGGTCGCGGTGGGCGAGTTCCTCCAGACCCGTCACGAGTTTCGCGAACTGATGGATCGAGGGCACTGTGACGTCATTCAGCCGGATATTGGAAGAGTAGGAGGCCTGACAGAAGCGCTGCGCTGCGCCCGAATGGCAGCAGATCGCGGCTTCATCTGCATTCCTCACGCATGGAAAACGGGTCTGACCGCAGCCGTCACACGCCATTTCGCTGCCGTTGTTTCGAATTGCCCTTACACCGAACTTTTTCATCAGGACCTTTTCCCTTCATACCTGCGTTCTCATCTGGCAAAACCTGAAATCGAGCTTCGTGACGGCCGATGGAGCCTTCCGACGGAACCGGGTATTGGAATCACCCTGGATGAAGCAACAGTAGAAAAGTGCCTGTACAAACCTATCACCGTCGTGGAATAAGAGAGGGCGAATCGTTGGTTGTGCAACCATCGGCCATCAGCACAATTCTGGCCATAAGCGTTGGGTGCGCCGGATGAAGATCAGCAAAAGGGCAGCCGTGGACATCAGCCTGCTGGTGCTGGTCAACACGCTCTGGGCGGCCCAGTACGCCGCCTATAAAATCGCCACGGAAAAGATGGGGCCGCTCACGGTCAGTGCCTGGACATTTCTGCTGGCCTCTATTGCACTGTTCCCGTTCCTCCTGTGGAACATGCGTAAGACTCGCGGGAAAAATCCCGACGGCGCCCCGGTGGACCAGACCAGACTGCGACACCGCCCATCCATCTGGACCCGGCGCAACTTTACGGGTTTCTTTATTGCCAGTGCCTTTGGACTCCTGCCGGGCTCCGCGCTCCTGGCATGGGGTGTTGATCGCTCGACGGCATCGAACGCAGCCATCATTTACCTTACCCTGCCCGTTATCACCGCGGTTCTTGCTTCAATGATTCTGGGCGAACGGATGACATGGCTGCGCTGGGCCAGCCTGGGAATCGCGCTGGTGGGCGTCCTGATCCTTTCAACGCCGGACCTGCGGCAGGCGAACTTTTCTGAAGGCCGCTTCCTGGCAGGCAATGTTCTGGTGCTACTGGCATGCGTAGGAAGTTCGCTCTACAACGTCTATTGCAAGGAACTACTGAGTCGGTTCACTCCCATGGAAGTTCTCATTTACGGGTACATGTTCGCCTTTGTATTCAGTCTGCTGCTGATTCACTGGGCGGAGCCGTTCTCCTGGTCATCACTCGATGCTTACGGGTTGAAAACGTGGATCGCCCTGGTGGTGCTGAGCGTTTTCAGCTGGGGACTTGCGATGGTGTTATGGATGTTTCTGTTGAAGCGCCTGGACGTAAGCCAGGCGTCGGTTTCCATCTACCTCTTACCGTTTCTGGGTGTGGTGATCTCTGCCCTCACCCTGCGGGAGAGCATTGGCCTCAGCACTGTGGTTGGCGGCATCATAACCCTGGGCGGGACCATCCTGATCACAACTCTTGAGCCGATGGGAACATAGCTGGTATTTGCAAGGCGCGACACCGGAATCAACTTGACTGGCCGTTTTCAGGAACATGAGGCAGATGCCGTTCATTGACGACCGCTGGACCTTTCTTTCGCACAAAGCTGTGGTCCTTGAAAATCGAACCCTCCGTATTATCGCCCTGCCTGAACTGGGGGGCCGAATCTGGAGCGTGATTTATAAGCCGCTCGACCGTGAAATCGTCTGGCAGAATCCGCGCATCGCTCCACAGAAGGCACAGTTTGGCTCAGCGTTTGACAACGCCTGGTGCGGCGGCTGGGAGGAGATGTTTCCAACGGCAGCGCCCGCCACCATCAACGGCGAGGGTTTCCCTGACCACGGTGAGATCTGGAGCCTGGCATGGACACAGAAGATTGAGCGGGACGCGGAATCCGTTGCTCTCCACCTGAGTTGCCGGACGCCCATCAGCGGCATTGGTGTTGAAAAAATCCTTACCCTGCGCGGAGACGAACCTTCATTTGAATTGAGTTACAGGATTGAAAACCTGGGACAGGAGGAATTTCCTTTTCTCTTTGCCCTGCATCCGGCAATGGCCGTTGCGGAAGGTGACAGGATCGATTTCCCGCAAATGTTGTTTGAGATCGACCCGTCATATCCCGGCACGCTGGCTGATGTTGAAAACCCGATTCAATGGCCGACGGCGCGTAGCAAAAGCGGTGAAACAGACCTGCGCGCCGTAAAGCCGGCCTCGTCCAAGGCGGTCTACTTTCTGTATGGCCACGGCCACAGGGAAGGATGGTTTGCAGTCACTGATCCTGTGCGCAGGTTCACCGCAGGTCTCACTTTTTCGCCGGAGGTCTTTCGGTCGTGCTGGGTGTTTGCCTCCTATGGAGGCTGGCGCGGCTACCACATGGCCCTGATGGAACCCTGCACATCCTATCCGCAGCAACTTGAGGATACTGTCAACCAGGGCCGTGCCGCCACTCTTGCGCCGGGTGAAGTCCTGCGAACAACAGTAACTTTTCTCTGCCAGGAGGGTTTAAGCTCCGTCAGCGGGACCTCTGAAAACGGTCAGTTCAGGGAGTAGCCTGGTGGCACCTTCTCGAGCGGGCCGGGCGGCATGGAATGCCGCGCAAATGACCGATGTTAATTGTCCGAGGTGCTGAGTGATTGAACCAGATGCCAATTTGAACCAAAAGCAGTCCGTCATCGTCACGGGCGTCAGCCTGCATCCCATTCGGACGCCAAGGGTGTCGGGCGATGATTCGCAGCATGTTCTGATCCGCCTGAATACAGACTCCGGACTCCAGGGCGTGGGAGAATACGCCGACATTACCGACCTGCCTCTCACCATGCCCGACCTCGATGACCTGCAGAAGAGCCTTTCGAATCTCTTGTGCGGACAGAATGCGATGGAACTGGCTCGGCTGGACCATTTGCTCAGCTTGCTGTTCACGGGGCGCGGCGACACAGGAATTTATACCGGGAGCCTGCGGGCAGGCATTGAGATGGCGCTGCACGATCTCGCCGGCAAAGCACTGGGAGTGCCGGTGTACGTCCTCTTTGGCGGGCCGGTACGGACCCGCATCAAAGTCTGCTTCCCTATGTTTCGGAATCTCAGCGATAAACACATCGAGCAGAACCTTGCAATTGTCGAACGCATGCTTGGGGAAGGCTTTGACGTATTCAGGCTCTACATCGGGGCGGCGCCTGACTTTGACGTGAAATATCTCCAGACACTTCGAGATCGGGTTGGAGACCGGATCACCATGCAGTCCTTTGATTTGAGCAATCACGTTCACCCCAGCGATGCCGTCCGGCTGATCAATCGCTGCCGGAAATACTATGAACCTCAGTATGTGGAGAGCGTGGCCCCAGTCCAGGACCTTGCCGGCATGGCCGACGTGCGAAGGAGGCTGGACATTCCGGTAAGCGAGCACGTGGGAGACTCCCGACACGCGATTCGGATGTGGCAGGCGGGCGCGGTAGACATCATCAACGTGGCCAACAGCGCACATGGAGGTATGCGGGAATCGCTGAAGGTCTTTGCAGTGGCGGAAGCGTTGGGCCTGCGTACAATCCTCAGCACCACGCAGGAAACCTCGCTCGGTACGGCGGCTGAAGCCCACGTGGGCGCTGCCGTTTTGAATGTTCACTACCCGACCGTGGCCATTGGCCCCAAACTTTACACCGAGGACCCGGCGCGAAACAAAATCCGCTATGAGCAGGGTTATATGATCGTCCCTGACGGGCCCGGGCTGGGTATTGAAATCGATTGGGAAAAGGTTGAGACCCTGCACTATCAGATTGGCTGGCGCGAGTACGGAATTGACCACTCCGTGCCGGACATCCACGACCTACCGTGGAAAGTTGATATCAGCACGGGCCTGAAAGGAATGAGGAAGAAATAACATGTGGGAACCTACAAAAATCAATCTACTGGAACTGCTGGAGCCGCATCCGCCGCGCACGAACTTCCACGTGATCACGGTGGACAAGGATTACACGGTACGCGTGGCCAAAACGGTAGGACGCTTCCCCTGGCACTACCACCCGCACGGAGACGAAGGCTGGTTCATCTTTGAAGGACGGTTGAGAATCGATACCGAAGCAGGACCGGTGGAACTGGGGCGCGGCGACTTTACGGTGATCCCGCAGGGAACGCGCCATTCGCCGGAAGTTCTGGTTCCCTACACGATCGTTCTGATTTTCAACAAGCGGCAGCTCGGCATGGTTCTGGACCAGCCGGACGTTGACCTGGGAGGTTTTCGCGAGGAAGACCTCCAGACCTCGGAATTACAATGTCCATGCTTGCCAACAAAGTGGCGCTGATAACGGGCGGCGGTTCCGGGATTGGCCGCGCCACAGCAATTGCCTTTGCCCGGGAGAAGGCATTCACCATTATTCTGGACCAGAATGCCGAGGCGGCCGCGGCAGTGGCCCGGGAGATTCAAAAGACGGGCGACCAGGCGGCGGCTGTGGCCGCGGACGTTTCTTCCGCCGAGCAGGTTGCGACAGTCTTTGATGAGGTTCGCAGGCTCACCGCCAGTCTGCACATACTGGTAAATTCCGCGGGCATTTATGTATTCAAGAATGCAACAACTTTGGAGGAGGCGGACTGGGATCGATGTCTCGGTGTTGACCTCAAAGGCGCCTGGCTGTGCGCGAAGCATGCTCTGCCGATGATCATTGGCTCGGGCGGCGGGTCAATCATCAACATCGCTTCCACACACGCCGTGCGTGCACAGGGTAATGCCTTCCCTTACGGCGTAGCGAAGGGTGGTTTGCTCTCAATGACGCAGAGTCTGGCGGTAGACTTTGGCCGGGACGGTGTCCGCGTCAACTCTATATGCCCGGGCCTGGTGTTCACGCCGCTTACGAAGGATTATTTCGGGCATTCAAAAGTATCCATCGGTCAGCTTTCCTCTCTTCAGCCTTTGCCCGTGGAGATTCAACCTGAAGACATTGCAAACGCCGCACTGTTTCTGGCTTCGGACATGGCCCGGTGCATTACCGGGACCACGCTTTTTGTCGACGCGGGCCGGACAGTATACCTGAGCGTTCGCCATGACGACTGAATCATGGAACATTCTGCGATAAAAGAGCGTGCCGGGGTCAGCCAGCGGGTTGTGCTGGCGTTGCTGTTTTCGGCGACAGCCATCAATTACCTCGACCGGCAAACGCTCTCCATCATTGCTCCCATCCTGCAGCACCACATCGGCCTCACCACAATTGATTATTCGCGCGTAGTCTTTATCTTTCTGCTCGGCTACACGCTGAGCCAGGCGCTGGCAGGTAAGGTCATCGACAGCATTGGCACCCGCCTGGGCATGCTGCTGTGCGTGGCATTGTGGTCGATGGTGAGCATCCTGCACGGGCTTGTGATTGGGGTGCTAACCTTGGGAATTCTGCGGCTGATGCTTGGGCTAGCGGAAGCCGGCAACTGGCCCGGAGGCGTGAAAGCGGTCAGCGAGAACTTTCCTGCCGGGCGGCGCGCGTTTGCCGTGGGGGTGTTTAACAGCGGATCTACTTTTGGATCCATCATTGCGCCCCCTATTGTGGCCACTGTTGCGGCGATCTGGAATTGGCGGCTCATGTTCGTCTCAATTGGCCTCCTTGGAATCGTATGGGTGCTGCTTTGGCACGTGTTTTATAGGCCCCATCAACAGGCACCCCTGCAACCCGCTACCTTAGGCTCAGCACCGCGCATTCCCTTCCGTTTGTTCTTCCGTGAACGCGCTGTGTGGGGGTTGATGGTCGGCCGCTTTCTGGCTGATCCGATCTGGTGGTTCTATGCATTCTGGCTTCCGGAATACCTGGCACAAAGCAGAGGCTTCAGCCTGATTCTGATTGGGAGTACGGCATGGATACCATTCGTCTTTGCAGGAGCGGGCGGATGGTTGGGTGGGTACGCGTCAGATGTACTGGTACGTCGCGGAGTCTCAACAGTCAGAGCTAGGAAGATCGTGATGGCTGTGAGCACCCTGTTGATGCTGTTCGGGATTCCGGCATTTATGGTACGCAGCAGCGTTGTGGCGCTTGCCTGGATCAGCGTGGTTCTGATGGGTTACACCAGTTGGGCCAGCAACATCCTTAGCCTGCCTGCGGACCTTTTCCCTACTGAAGAGGTTGCCCAGGTTACAGGGCTCAGCGGGACGGCGGCCGGCTTTGGCGGCATGCTATTCACACTTGCGACGGGCTGGTTGGTGGTGAAGGTCTCGTATGGTTCGGTGTTTATCGCGAGTTGTGTGATGATCCTGTGCGCCGCCACAGTGATTATGATGCTGGTTCCGGAAAGCCGGGTAGCTCGGTCAGGTACTGCATGAAGCATGCATTCCCGGGCGCAGATGCGGACTCGGATTGCGAACTGGATAGTATCGGCAGTGTGAGTATTGGCGCCTTGCCGGAATCCGCAGGGTTCAACAGTCAGGAATTCAAAAAAGCCAAGGAGCGTTAGCTATGAAGAGCAAGGTATTGTCAGTCATGCTGGTGGGTCTTATGTTGGCCGCCACAGCAGGAGGGGCGCGCGCCCAGGAGACCAGAAAGGGAACCCAACCGGATGTGGCACAACTTCCCGAATGGTTAAAGCAGGGCAAATTCCACTTTGCCCGGTTCGACGGTGGCCCGATCGAAATTCAGAAAACCATCCGCTCCGCATGGGGGATGCGATTCACACCTGAAGAGCAGAGGGTTCTGGCCAACGTATACGGCAAGTATGAATTTGGGCCGCGCATGGTGGACCTGCTGGCAAAGGCTCACGTCAATTTTGTATGGGTCACCTATAGCGTGGGCTTTTCCTGGGAAGATGAATCTCCGCAGCGGGCGCTGGTGCGCGAAATTACGCAGATGCTGCACGCCCACGGCATAAAAGTAGCGGCCTACATGGATGCTCACAGTATGTTCTGGCAGAGCATGTTCCGCGACGTGCCGCAATCAGTTCGCTGGATCAGCTTTGACCCCAGCGGCCTTCCCTACCGCTACTCAGATGGGCTCGACGCCTTGCGCTACATGGCGAACCTGGATAATCCCGGCTGGGTCAACTACGAAGAAAAGAGAATCAGCGCCATCATTGACGACGGCATGGATGCCATCTTTTTTGACAACACCGGCAACGCTGACTGGAGCAGCGATGAAAGTGAAGCAGCATTCTTCACCAAGATTCGCGACTTCATCCACAATACAAAACACTCCGACATTCCCATCTTTTCGAACTTCGGGCTGGTGCCCACGCGAGCGCAGCTGAACCGCTACATGGATTTCACTTTTGACGAGCACTGGGTTGAGCCGGGCGTATGGGGCAATGATTGGGAAGTCTCCAACATTCGGCGCACCAGGTACATCCGCGGCATGCTCCCCTCGCAAAAACCATTGATTACCGAATATTCCTTCTTCCACGAAGGAAACCGGTCGACCGGATTCCTGAAACCTGCATCCGAAGAACTCTCCATCGCTGAAGCCGCCGCTTTTGGCGCGGCCTACACGTGGGACATGGAAGGACCGTTTGATGCCGGGCTGATCAATAACGACCCTGACGCGCACCGGTCGTGGGACGCGATTAGCAGATATAACGGCTTTCTGGCCGGCCACGAATCACTATATACCGGAGCGGAAAACATAACTCCCCTCGCGGTGCTGTTGCCCGATGATTTCAAGCCCGGTTTTGCCTGGACAGACTCGACTCCTCTGCTCGATTGTCTTTCGCGCAACAGTATCTTATACGCCATCCGGCTTGCCAGAAATGAAACGGCTGAGAGTCTGAAAGCCTATGCCGGAGTCATATTGCCCTGGTACGAAGGCATGTCTTCAGGTGAAAGAAGAATGATCAGTGAGTACGCAGCCGGCGGTGGCAAGGTCTATGCATTTGGGGTTGCGTCTAGCCCACAAAAAGTGTTCAACGAAATCTCAAATGCAGACATCCTGCAACACTTTGACAGTGACAAACCAGCACAGGAAGAACTCATCGCGAAGGTAAAGGCGTTAGCCCCGGACGCAACCTCGGTCAGGATTGAAACAAAAAACCATGTCCTGGCAAATGTGACGGAACGGCACGGCCACCAGGAGATCATTATTCATTTACTGAACTACGATTCCGCGCCTGCTGAGAACCTTGATATTCAGCTTTCTCTTGGACAAAAGTATACGGCTTATGCCGGGAGATCCCCGAGTTTGCTTTCGCCTGACGATCCTCCAGGTCGTTTAAGAGACGTGCGATGGGATGGGAATACGCTACATGCAAGATTGCCGTCCTTGAAGCGCTATTCCGTGCTCGTGCTGAAGTAACAGTCTTTCAATACTCGATCGCCTGTAGCTTTCAGAACCGGGGTGTATTCCCAACTCGTGAAGGAGTGGAAGCAAGGCCGGCGGCCGGTAAGCAGAAACTGGCCTGGTGGGTAAAAATCCCGCACTGTGCGAAAACTGTGTCAAAGCAACATGGAATTGAAGTGGGAAGGATTCTGTTATGAGCGAAAGCAGAAGCCCCGAATATGTGTAAGGTTATGAAAAGCATAATGTCGAGTAAAAGGAATGTAAAACAGACAGACTGCTGGCAGTCACGAGGTCGAGGGTTCGAACCCCTCCAGGTCCACCAATACATCCAAAGTTGCAATCCGTTTCAGGCATAAAACTTACCAAGCGGTAAAGCCTTTTCCAAAGTGCCCAATTTTGCGCCTACCCAGGCGACCCAGGCTGCCTTCGAGAGCCTTCGTGGCTGGGCTAATATATCGATGAGTCGTTAGGATCAATAAGGTGTCCGACCTCGCTGTACACTCTATCTAACGGCCGCATATCAGACACGCCGTCAGTAACGCAGCTTCAAGATATTGGTCAAACTCTTCGTGCGAGTGTCCTGCTCACGCGATCGGCAATTCCCTTCTCGCAGAGCATAATTCCAACTTTTAGACAGGACACGCAAAATCACGCCTCTTTGTCACCCCAATTCCAAAAACCCCTTTGTCTATTCCCTGGTTTGAAAGCGATAATAATAAGTGATAGAAGATAGACCGTTGAAATGTAGTCACGCGCTGCTTTCTAACTAATATGACCCACCAAAGTCCTGATCCGGAAAAGCTTCTCCGTCAATCGGAGGCTGATGAAAGACACGAGTCTCGCGGCTCGTTCAAGGTGTTCCTTGGATACGCTTCCGGTGTCGGCAAATCCGCCCGCATGTTCGACGAAGCGCGGCGCCGGAAGGAAAGAGGAGAAGACGTCGTGGTGGGTGCAGTCCAGCCTGTAATCTCATCGGAAGTAAAGGACCTGCTTCAAAAGCTGGAAGTTATTCCTCTGAAGACCCTCGATGAAATCCAGGTGATGGATATCGAATCAATCCGCAACAGGAATCCCCAGGTTTGTGTGGTTGATGGCCTTGCTCATCATAATCACCCCTTAAGTTATCACCTCGAGCGATGGCAGGACGTGAAGGAGTTATTGGACGCGGGGATCTCAATCCTGGCCTCCGTAAATCTCCAATACATCGACAAGTACAAGGAAAAGGTGGAAAAGATCACCGGGAAAAATGTCGTGGATGTTGTGCCCCTTCAGTTTCTGAAATCTGTAGATGAAATCGAGGTTGTTGATGCTCCTGCGGAAATGGCCTTTCAGCGAGCAGGTGGAATTCCGGAGCAGGCCGCAGAACAACAGCAAAAACTCGCGGAATTGCGAGAAATGGCGTTGCTGCTTACAGCTGATATTGTTGACCGCCAGCTCGAAAGATACATGATGCGTCATGACGTGGAGCAGCATTGGGGTACGCAGGAACGCATCCTTGTATGTGTCAAGGCAGGAGTCGATGCGCGGCAAATGATTGAGAGCGGGCATCGCAACGCGGACCGGTTTCGCGGCGAGCTGTATGTGGTCAACGTCCGGCAGCGGGACCGTTCTCCGAAAGTTGATTCTGTGCTTGAAGAAAACCTGCTCTATGCGCGAACGCTCGGGGCCCAGGTTGAGGTACTCGACGAGGAGGAGTGGGCCTCCGCAGTTTTAAGGTTTGCAAATGAACACCGGGTGACGCAGATTTTTATTCATCACAGCAGAAACGAAAAGTGGTCAGAGCGGCTTTTCGGCAGCGGCGTCGATCGGCTGATTCAGGCCGCGGAAGGAATCGACGTCCGGGTCTTCCCTCAGTAAAGGATCGAATATGCCAGAAATCAGCAGAAGAGGCCATTTGAAGCTTTTGCTCGGATACGCCGCGGGTGTGGGGAAGACCTATCGCATGCTCGAAGAAGCCCAGAGTCTAAAGCGGCAGGGAGTTGATGTTGTCGTCGGATATTTTGAACCATACTCTCGTCAGGCGACCATCGATATGACTCAAGGGATTGAAATGATCCCAAGGCGCAATCTGTTCTATCGCGGAAGTCAATTCGAGGAAATGGACACGGCGGCAATTTTGCGCCGCAAACCGCAAGTGTGTGTGGTGGACGAGTTCGCACACACCAATGTTCCCAGATCGGAGAGGAAGAAGCGATGGGAAGATGTCCGGGTGCTTCTCGACAACGGGATTGATGTCCTGACCAATATGAGCGTACAGCATTTGGAGAGCCTGAACGATACGGTGTGGCAAGTCTCGGGTGTCCGAGTCCGGGAGACAGTTCCCGATTGGGTCGTCAAAGAAGCTGATGAAGTTGTGATGGTGGACTTGCCGCCCCAGGCGCTGCTGAACCGCTTGAAGCGCGGCGTTGTCTACCCGCAGGAAAAGGCCCAGCAGGCGTTGGAGAATTTCTTCAAGGAGCCGACGCTCGTCACCCTGCGAGAGTTGGCGCTGCGTCAAGCGGCGCACGAGGTTGACATTCGACACGAGCCGCAGAAAGATTTTGCGGCCGCTGGCTCGTCCCTTCTGAGCAACCAGCCGGGGCCGCAAACTGGCGAAGCGACAGACCGATTGCTGATCCATATTACGTCCGATCCCTCGACCGCCGCCCTGATCCGGCGTGGCAGGCGCGTGGCTGATTTCCTGGATGCGGAGTGCTTTGCGGTCTTTGTCAACAAGGAGTCAGGCTTGCACTCACTGCCGGAGCCTGAGCGCCAAACGGTAGAGAAACAACTGACTTTTGCGCGGAACTTGCAGATTGAAACCCAAATATTGGAAGGTGAAGAAGTTGCTGAAACGCTCGTAAGCTATGCGCGATTGCAGGGGATTACTCAAATCTTTCTGTTACGCAATCGGCGGAAGAATCTGCCCGCAATGTTCGGCCGAAACCTCGTCCAGCAGATTGTCTGGCTTGCTCGGGACATGCAGGTGACGATTGTCGCTGAAAATCGCCGCCGCTGAGTTGAGCTGTCCGCTCGGGTCCAATTCTGGATTTAGAGGCCCCTTCGAAAGCTCCAGGATTCTCCCTGCAACAATTCCTTCCTTCTTATAGCGATCGAGGCAGTCACGGCAGTTTGTTGCGCGCCGCTGTTTTTTTGATGAGGAGCGACCAATCCGGTCCGATCGCTCCGCTGACCTGACTTTTTGGGGCCATCCTTTCGACGTTCAGGTTCCAATCCCGCGTGTAAGGCAGGCGTTGTAGGAGTCTGCAAAGGTCTGCCCTGGCCGTTGTAGCCGGGATCATAAAGATTCCATAGTCGCCGCTGGAAACAGTCAATTCCTCAAGATATCGAAGTGGAACCATTCACTTTCGTCCTTAATTG
>JBJKQZ010000331.1:0-2749 GCA_046704865.1 Terriglobia bacterium | reverse complement strand
ACAGATATAAAGTATATTTTAAATAGTCACGTGGCAGGAATGGAAGCCGTGGGCGGGCCTGTATCAGGGACCCGCCGCACCCACAAGTAGGCTGTTCGCGCTCTCTTGGCAGATGCTTTCTGGGTTGTACAGAGTTCCATGCTGTTTGCGGTTGTGGGTTGCGCGAATGCGGCACGGAAATCCGTATCAGGAAACATCAGGGTGCGCATATTCTGGAGCAGAGAAGCTCCGCCTGCGGCCAGCCCGACCGGAGTGCTACCCCAGAACAGGGCCGCCACCCAGGCCGCGACTCCGGCCGATTTCTGGAGTGTCCCGGAGCTGTTCTGCTCAGCCAGAGGATCATAAGATGAGAGTGCAGGAACAACAGCGTGCAGAAGTTGGGTGGCCTGCTGATCTGCGGGTGCGGTGGAATTGATTGACGGCAGTGAGACTCCGTATTGGGATGAAAACCCCTTGAGGACGGCGTCGAGGTCATGGCTGGCTGGCGGCGACTGCTCATATTTGGAGAGCGTCTGGACCAGAGCCTCCACCGTTGCAGCCTTTTCCGCGTAATCCGCAAGCTGGGGAATCAAGTCCTTATTGTGCTCCACCAGCGAATTAACCTTTTTCACGTCGAGTCCGTGTGGACCGTAGACAACCCCCACAATCGAAGATCTTGACGGTACTTTCCATTCCTCAGCAACATTGGCTGGCTGCGGCTGGAGAACCTCAATCTTGCTGGATGAGCCCTTGGCAGCGGTGGGCACCAGAATGACAGTAATCTTACCTTTCGGCCCGTCTTTCGGGTCGGATGTCGTCGGCTCGTATTTCAGCTTTTCTCCGTGCTCGATCTGATTGACCGAATTTACGGGAAGCGGAGGGCTGCCATGTTCAGGAACCAGCAAGAGCCGGAAAGTGGTTACAGGGGTCCCGGCCGAACATGTGCCGGGCGTAACCGCAAAACATTGAAACGAGAAGATCAGAATCCCCAATGTCAGATAACCGATTGTCTTCAAATCAACCCTTCCTTAAATCTGCTCACCCCGCTGGGCTTTGTCCAACTTCACAATATTAGGTTGGATACTCTCTTTTTGGCAATCTTCTGGACATGAGACAGGCAATACTTCCTGTTTGATGTCCAGAATGGCGGTTCGGGATGGCAGGCTGAATAAATGACCTGTTGAAAAATCATCAAGCATAAGGATACCTGGTCCTGTCTTATCAAGAGGTTGTGGTTTAGGTTGGCATGCGCACTGCGTAAAGCCAGGATCAGGCGGCCGTGGTTTCACCAGCGCGATGAAGCCCAGGCTTGCGAAACCATGGCTCGCAGCACTTTGCAAAGGCATTTTCCTGATTTTCGTTCGGCAATGTGATGGCTTTTAGAACCCGCTTATACGAGGCGCACCCGAATTGAACGTTTTTGTTGTGTGAGAGTGATCTTGTTTTCCCTGGCTAGCCAACCGATTGCCCAGTCGAAGAGAGGTGTCTTTGCGGTGGTATGCTTCTTGAGTTGAGAAAGGCTGAGCTCTCCGTTGGCGTGTAATACCTTCCAGATGGCTCCAGCGGTGGTTCCAATCTCTTCTTGCATGTAACCTCCTTTAGGGGTGGTTTTGGGATCGGAACCCTTGTCTTCGTTAGCATTCAGCGGCGGAGCGGGGCAAGTATGCTAAGGTGCTTCCAATCCATAGACTTCCAGGGAAATAGCCGGTTATTGAGACCGATTTCCCTGCACAAGTCATCCATCATCCGGACCCTTTTATTTTCTCACGGACGATATTGGGTGAAAAGGGTCCTCTAAGCCATTATTGCCAAGTCTTGACGGCTTGCCACAAATGGGGATTATGGGTCGAAGTCTTTCCGCCAGCAGAGGCTATGTATGCAATTAGCGTTAAAGCAGAGGAAAAAGCCGTAACAGTTCGCAGAACAAAAACACGTATGGGGGAGCTTGTCGGCTCCCCCATAGTTTCTTTTCCTAAAGCCGTCGCCCAAGGGTTAACCCTGGGACTGGCCCGCACCGCAAGAGCGGTGTGATCAGGAAACTGGTACTTCCGGTGGACTCAGTCTGTCCATGTACAACTAAGTACCACTGTCCGTGCGAAGATTCAAGCCAATAATTTGACAGGAAATTGCTTCGGGATTACTGCTTATTCTTCCTTGCCTTGCGGGAAATGCTTCAGCATCAGGCGCAGCAGATCGTGGCGGGTGACTATGCCAACCGGCTTCCGTGCCCTGACGACTGGCAGGCGGTGAAGCCCTCCCTTCAGCATCTTTTCCAGTACGGTTTCAATGGTTTCGGCTTCCGTCAGGGTAATGTCGTTCTCGCTCATGATTTCGCGTACCGAACGGCGGCGGGCGGCCTGGTACATGCGTTCAACATGCTCCTGCGGCATCCACTCGCCGAACATCTGTGGGAATCGATAGATAGAGAACGGAATGCCTTTCTCCTTTGCTACAAAATCGGATTCTGTAACGATACCGCAAAGATTTCCCTTGCTATCGACCACCGGCAACCCTCCAATATTGTGGTCCAGCATGATTTTTGCAGCCTCTTCAAGCGAACAATCTTCATCAACGGTGATGACGGGGGTCATCATGATTTGTCGAACAAACATTTCAGCCCTCCTCATTACCGGACTCGTCAGATCCAACTTGCCTCATCTGTTGCAACCCGGTAGATTCAAGCACTTCAGGCTGGGTGGCCGGCAACGATTTTTACCGCCCCTTGCCACATGAAATTGCGGCGGACGCGCATCTTTGAATCCCACTTCAT
>JBJKQZ010000330.1:0-4203 GCA_046704865.1 Terriglobia bacterium | reverse complement strand
TCTTATTAATAATCCCAAAACCACTGCCCAGCAGGGTATTGGAAGGTGTCCCGAAATTTACCACATTAAACACGTTGAAGAACTCTGCACGAAATTGAAGCATCCCCAATTCCCCGTTGCCTCGTCTTCCAAACGGAGTGTCTTTAATCAAAGCAACATCAAAATTGTGGTACCCGGGACCTCGAAACGTATTACGTCCCAGACTTCCAAAAATGCCGTGGTTCGGTCCCGTGCCTCCGGGAACATTGATGGGGATATTGAAGTAGGAAGCATAACTGCGGCCTCGTCCAAAGTAGTCTTCCCGAACGGTCCTGCTGGTTGAAAAACTCGGTTGCGCAATCTGGTCGGGACGATCTGCGCCAACGGTTCCCGCGCCAGTTTGTTGAATTCCTGAATAGACTGTGAATGGAAGCCCTGTCATCAATGTTGTAATATTCAGAAACTGCCATCCTTCCGTCACGTGTTTCCCCAGCGGCCGCAGGACACTTACGCGATTGAATGGAAGCGCCTCAATCATGCTCAGGGCGAAGACGTGTGTCACGTCAAAGTTGGAAGGTCCCCTTTCTGCGCCCGGGTTCCAGGGATTCTGCGGCAGCGTCTGAAGAATGACGCCAGGCCCTCCAGACAGCGTGCCAAGCGCCGAACTTGAATCATCAAGTGATTTTGAATATGTATAACTGGCCTGGAACCCCAGTCCCCACCGCGTTGAATTCTTGCCCAGGCTTGTTTGCAAAGACTGGTAAGTGGAGTGCGATCGGGTCGTCATCAAGGTTTCAGAGCCGAATCCCCCAATTCCCTGCCCGGCAGAATTGAATACTGTGAATGGTGCAAAACCTGGTGAGGCTCCACTGTAGCTGTTGGGTGAGAAAATGCTGGGAAGGTGTACGCCCTCGGTAGCAACGTAGTTAGCGCTGAATTTCAGATCACTGAAATCATGCTCAATTCCAGCGGTATAAGTTTCGATATAACCATTGCTGAAATCTTTAGCAATTCCGAAAGTGGAAAGTAACTGCACCTGGTTCCCCGGGGTCAAAGCGGCCAGATCGTTCTGGAAGCGTTGCAGATCGATAAGCGTATTGGGAGAAAGGTCCTGGGTATTCCCTGTTGGGAAAACGGGTTGCCCATCCGGTGTAAACACCGGAGGCAACTGCAGTTTTGTGACGGCATTTGTAAAAGGCACCGGGCTCCCCGGCTGGGCGGAAACATAGGGGGTAAACAGATAAGGAATGTTGCCCGTCAGGAAATTGTCCTGCCATAAATTTGTCAGGAGTGTCGTGATGGCTCCGCCTGCATGCAAGACGGTGTGATCGCTGACCCGAAAATCGACGGAGAGTCGAGGCGCCAAGCCGTTCCAGTCCATGTTGTAAGGAGGCTGAGGGTTCAACACAAAAGTTTCTTTTGCGCCCTGAACCCAGAATGGCACGCTGTCGCCGTTCGCGTTTACAAAAAACGGCTGAGAAGTGCGCTTGTGCGCCTCAGCAATGCGGCTGTCAATCTCATATCTCAAGCCGTAATTGACAGACAATCGCGTTGTCGCCTTCCAGCTATCCTGGAAGTAAAAGTTATATGCCTGGCGGCGCACACCGGCCTCGTCAAACCGGTTCCCGCCCGGCGTCATATCTGAAATTGCGCTTACGGTATACAGGTAGGGGCTGGCAGTCAGCAAGCCGGTAAGGGAGTCCGGCAAGGGGTCACCTGGCCGCAGGTTGTGCTGCCCACTCGTTGATGTTATGGCTACCGGGGAGTACGCTGTTCCGCCCCCAAAACTGTAAAGACCATTGGGATTTACTCCCCAGATTGTCGAGTCGCGGTTAATCCGTATCTCTGCGCCCCATTTGAATGTGTGCGAATGGTATACATACGCCATGTCTTGTTTGAACTGAAACAGGTTTCCGTAGGAGCCGGTTATGGAACCGTCGGCGGAATTAAAGGGCTCGTAAAGACCATCGCTGAAGGCTATTGCCGGCTGGGTGTGGTCGACCGACGGGAAAAACGGGGTACTTCGAATATACCCGAGAGTAGTGGTTGAGGTCAGATTCGGAGACCACACGCGCGAGTACTTTAATCCTGCACTTCGCTGATGATCGAAATATTTAATGGCGAAATTGGGATCGATAGCCGTCTGGTCCGGATTAGTGGTCGGGCCAGTGATCTGGTTCAGACTGAATCGCGCGTAAAGCGAAGACTTATCTGAAATCTGATGATCAATGCGGATGGAAAACTGGTCTGTTCCGGTAAAGACCTTGGAAGATGTAGCGTATGTTCGGGCGCCATCGGCGCCGCCGGGATCGTTCGGCAACGGATAGGCGTTCAGGACAGGAACAATCTTGGAATTCACGGGAACCATCAGCGCATCGCCAGGAAACGCTGTGGTGTCAATCCCATTTCGTTCGGCAACGGTGGGAACCGCAAACACCTGTGTCGTTCCCAGGACCTGCCGGAATCCCTGGTATTCTCCAAAAAAGAAGGTCCTGTTGCGCCCGTTGTAAACTCCCGGAATCACCACAGGCCCTCCGCTGGTAAATCCAAACTCATTGCGCGTAAAGGGAGGGATACGCCGGGGGTCCAGGACGTTCTGCCGGTCAAAGAAGTTGCGCGCGTCAAAAGCCGAATTGCGAACAAACTCAAAGACGCTACCATGCAACTGGTTGGTGCCGGACTTTGTGATCACGTTCGTGTAACTGGCCGCGCCATGGCCGATTTCTGCTGGCATTACTCCGGAACTCGCCCGAACTTCCTGGATAGCATCGACGTTAAAATTGGGAAAAGTTGCGCCACCCATCTCCGGGTCTGTGGTGTCAACGCCATCCATTGCAAAAACTGTGGCCACGGCACGCTGCCCGTTGACGGCAAACTGCTGGGTGAAGTTGGCGCTGCCATTGGTGTCGGTCATGGTGCCGGCCGCCAGCAGCAACAGCTTGCTGAAGTCGCGCTCATTGAGCGGCAGGCTGGATACTTGCTTGCTTGATAGATTCTCACCGCCGCTTGCCTGGGGTGCGGCTCCGTCCGAGCTGGCGATAACGTGAAGCTGGTCCCCGGAGGAAATGCGCAAACCAGTCGTCAATTTCAGACCGTCTTTGATGTCAACCAGACTTGGCGTTGTCCAGTCGCTTTCACCCTTGGTGGCGGATAGCTCATATTTTCCGGCACTGATATACTCGAAGTCAAAAGTGCCGTCTGAGGTAGTATCAGAAGAATAATCAAGCTTGCCGGTAGGAGAATGCAGCTTTACTACGGCCCCACCTAAGGGTTTGCCGTTAGTGTCCAGAAGGGTCCCCCTCCACGACGTAACAGCCAGTCCGCTAACTGGGAATACCAGTAGACAGAAAATCGCCCAGGGCAAGGCCCAAATAACCCGATTGATCCCACGGAACATCGCGCCAGTATTTTACTAGCGTTTCGAATTTTCGCCTACAACTCTTTGAAAATTTTCTTTCCTGATTTATCAACACTACCGGGAGGGCTATAACTCAGTCGCTAGTCGACGCTGCCTGAGTTTAGCTAAGTTACTAATAAGTAATGTTTTTCAACAATTGGTCGGCGTGGAACGCCTCTGACGACTTGATGACCACCGAAAACAGGTTACGGGGACTTTCATCATAAGAAAGCTCATAATTGCTGCCCGCAAACAGCCTGGAGAGGAACGGTTCCAGTTCCGGCTGGATAGCCTCGCGCGTTTCGGGTCTGTTGGGAGCAAGCATGCGGTCATTGATTGAGATTTCAATTTCCCTGCCGTTAAAGACAAACTTGGAATTCAGGCGCGGGTCGGTTTCGAGGCGCCGGCACGATTTGAGAGCCGCCACAGCGGCCTGCTTCAGCCGGTCCTGGTTGCTGCCTTCCAGCGCCGCCTTGCGGTTGTATCGAACTCCCGGCCGGTTTCCTGCATTGTCCACGCTGTAATTCGCCTCGTGCCCGATCATGATGACACCAGGTCCCTCATAAACATGGCGGTAATCCGCCACATCCAGCAGAAGTTCATCCCAGCCCTGGTCCTGGATCCAACCATGAAACACCGGGACCAGCGGCTCAAGATCAAGTGTGTCGGAATCTTTGAGCAGGAGTTTCACATTCAAGTGCTGCAGTTCCATACAATGGTATCCTTTTGGTTCAGACCGCGGCCGGAACTTCCGCCCGGCTTGAGTAATTGTGTGAAGCCTCGATGAAAAGGTGGGCTTCATCCATCAGATAACGAGCCGAATCCGC
>JBJKQZ010000329.1:0-9602 GCA_046704865.1 Terriglobia bacterium | reverse complement strand
TCCCATGTCATTCTCAGCTCAGTGGAAGAGGATGAGAAATTATCAGAGGCTCCTCTTTTAGGCAAGCGGAAAGATGATGTTTCACGTGAAACATGCCCGGCGCCCAACATCTATCCACCATCTATTGCGCACAAAGCAAGTAGGTTAATTCTTTTCTGCGCTCCCTCTCACTCCAACCAGGATTTGCCTTTGCTGGCTGAAGGGGATGGCCACCGGTTCCCGCCATTGGAGTCCCGTGCTAAATCTTCGAATTTCGTCTACCTGCCCGCTTCCAATCCAAAGGCAGAGGCAACCGCCGTTTCTCAGGAAGCCTTCTGCCGCTGGTATCAGTGTTTCCAAACCGCCCACTGCTCTGGCGGTGACAAGATCGAACGGGCTATCTTTCAGCAGCTTAGAAGCTTCCTGGAGCCTGTTACCCTCGACCTGAATCGCTCTAAACCCACAAGATCTCGAAGCTTCCTTCAGGAAAGCCCGCTTCTTGGCAATAGGTTCCAGCAGAACGACTTGAAGATCTGGCGCTATCAGCTTCAGCGCCAAGCCCGGGAACCCGGCTCCGCTGCCAATATCAAGCAGCCGCCCTTCCATCGGCAGGAATCTCGACACCATGAGGCTTTCTCCGAAGTGCCTGAAAACACATTCTCTTGGATCGGTAATCGACGTCAGGTTAATTTTCCTGTTCCATCGCAGGAGCATTTCAAGATAAATAAGAAGCTTATCTATCGCCTCGTCAGAAAGGCATATTTCAAATGGTTGAAGTAGGTCTCGGACAGCCTCTTTGTCTAGCATCGTATTACATTCTAGAATGCCGTGCGCAACGATGCAACTTTGTACTAAAGCCAGCCTTAAGGAGGCAGCAGGCAAAAACTCAGCCGTATGCCACTCTTGATGAGCCAAATGCATACGGCATTGCAAGAACTTTGAAAAATCTTCGTATCGAGACATCCAATGTTTCACGTGAAACAATCCATCGTAATCCGGCACATTTCGAGTCCATGCGCGCTTCGACCGCAGAGCCCACATTACTAGCCTATTGCTTTCCACCACGCCCCACTTCCAAATTTATGATCCCGGTGCCATCTCATCGTGATAATCTACCCAAACGGGGAAATAATATGGGATCAGCAGTCCTGACACCACCCAGGCCAAGTCCGCCAGGGGATTCGCTCCCTCCGCCAGGAAAGGGCAATGACGGTCGCGGGGGCGGTGATTCTGGCGGCCGGGGCCATCGAGGACACTCGAATTCTCCACTTCCGCTCGGTGCGTACCGTATTGCGATCTGGATCGCCATTATCTCGATTGCGATGCTTTTCCTTGCCTTGACTGCCGTTATGGTCGCGCGGGCGGTTGAAGCGAGCAACTGGGTTCACATGGCCGTGCCGCCAATCCTTTACTTCAACACAGCAGTCCTCATTTTCAGCAGTTTTACGTTTGAGTTCTCACGCAGGGCATTAAAGAAGGAATCAGAAAAGCAGTTCGTCCGCTGGCTCTATCTGACAACGGCGCTTGGAGTTACTTTTATCGCAGGCCAACTGGTGGCCTGGCAGCAGCTTGCTACGCAGGGTATTTACATCACCACCAACCCCAGCAGTTCATTCCTATATGTTCTTACGGCCGCACACGGCCTGCATCTGCTGGGCGGCATTCTGGCTCTGTTCTATCTTGTGGTGCGGAAACGCAAAATCATCGTGAATCCGCGCAAACGGATCGCAGTAGATATTACCGCCATTTATTGGCATTTTATGGACGGTCTTTGGATATACCTCTTCACCCTGCTAGTGGTCAAACTCTAGTCAAGAAAACCACAGCCGAAGCAACCGCTTCAAGTGCAGTATGCCCCGGTTGACCTTCAGGCGAAGATCAAGTGCCACAAATCGACGAAGTAGTGGTAGAATACTGAGTTTCGATCTCAGGCACAGTGTGCGTTCCCGTGTGTGCTGAGGTTCGGAGGGGGCTCCGAACCCCAATCAGATAATTTTGGGATCGGCAAGGTAGGCAGCGCCTTTCCCGCGAAAGACTTGTGGGCCTCTACGAATTTTGTGTTGATTGCAAGTTCATTCGCAGCCGGATCTCTCCGCCACGACGAAAACGACGATCCATCAGGCTTTCCGGATTCTTGTCCTGGCTTCTAGCGTGTTTTCGGAACCTCATGCGCGCGAAAGCCTTGGCGGCTTTTTGATCTGGGGGAGCAACGATTCAAGGGCCCAGTAGAGTTGCAATATGAGTAGCGCAGTAGAAGAGAAGAGAACTCAGGATCTGGCCTCAGGTTCGGCCTCCCGAAACTTCCGGGAGTTTCTCCTCGGCAGGATTAGTGATTACTGGGTCCTCACCAAACCAGAAGTCAATTTTCTGGTAGTGATCAGCACGCTGGCTGGCTATTATGTTGCCCTGCGCGGCCACGTGGATCTCCCAATTCTGCTCTACACGCTGCTTGGAACACTCCTTGTAGCGAGTGGCACAGGCACTCTGAATCAATATATTGAGCGCAAGTCTGACGGCTCAATGCGCAGGACGGCCCGCCGGCCTTTGCCTGCTGGGCGCATCCACGCGGTTGAGGCGCTTGTTTTCGGCATCCTACTGGCGATCGGCGGCGGTATGCTCCTCTGGGTAGAAGTCAACCCGCTGGCAAGTGTTCTGGCTCTGCTCACACTCACCACTTATCTCCTGATTTACACGCCACTCAAGAAGAAGACCGCACTCTGCACGCTGATCGGAGCATTTCCGGGCGCCATGCCCCCATTGATCGGTTGGGCCGCGGCTCGCGGTAGCTTGAACGCCGAATCACTGGTTCTCTATGCGATTCTTTTCCTCTGGCAGTTTCCTCACTTCCTTGCAATCGCCTGGATGTATCGCGAAGATTATTCGCGTGCAGGGCTGCGTATGCTGCCGCCCGAAGACCCGGACGGCCGGCTGACCAGCCGCCAGATCATCGCGTTCCTGGTGGCCCTGATCCTGGTAAGCATGGTGCCAACGCTGATCGGGCAAGTCGGGAAAGTTTATCTGTTTGGCTCCGCAGTCCTGGGATCTTATTTCCTGCTTCACGGTGCGCGCCTGGCACGGAACCGGACGAATGTACTGGCAAGGCGACTGGTGCTCGCTTCCGTTCTCTACCTTCCGCTGGTCTTCGGTCTGATGATGATTGATAAAGTCTGGCTCTAAACAGCGCAGATGGATGGGAGGGCCGTTCTTTGACACCGGCGGCGTAATTTGCGCTCTGGTTTGATATGGTTTCTTACTTTCCCGCCATCGAAGCTTGTCTCAACGCTCTTAGTGCCATACTGCTGGCTACAGGTTACGTTTTTATCAGGAAAAAGCGAATTCAGGCCCATAAGGCATGCATGGTTTCTGCCTTTATAGCATCTGCCATTTTTCTGGTTTTCTACCTAACCGACCACTATCTGCGCGGCATCGTCTATTTCCAAGGCCGCGGAGCGATTCGAACCTTCTATCTCGCGCTCCTCGGAACCCACTCCGTATTGGCCGCCGCGATTGTTCCTCTCGTCCTGATAACGCTTTACCGTGCATGGCGCCAGCGATTCGCCCTTCACAAAAGGATTGCCCGTTGGACACTCCCCATCTGGCTTTACGTTTCCATCACCGGTGTGGTGGTTTACTGGATGCTCTACCACCTTTACAGACCTGCATGAACGGTCCGGCGGGAAGATCGGGCGATCAAGGACCGCATCTCCTGAAGACAGGGGCGATCTCCAGCGCCAACGACTACTTATCGGCTTCGCACGGAGGCGCATTTTGTGTTTCAATAGTGGATTGTGGCGCTCGCACGATGGGGTAAGAGCGTCGGCCGTTTCAAAATTATTTTCAGTTACCAAATCCCTCATCGAGGCGAAAAATCATGGGCACCTTATTGGCGTGGACACTGGTATTTCATATCTTAGGGATCGTGTTCTGGCTGGGAAGCCTGTTGGTGGTCACGCATCTTCTTGCCTACGACGCTGAATCGGAATCGGTGGAAGTTCACGAAGTTCTGAACCGACTGGAGGGAAAACTTTTCAAAGGTATTGCCCATCCAGGAGCCATCATCACCATCATTTCTGGCGCCATCCTGATCTCAACGAACCCGCAGTACTACATGCACGCTGCGTGGCTGCACGTAAAATTATTTTTAGTGATCATCCTGATCGCATTGGACGTCATTACTTTTATCCGTGCGAAAGCTTTCCATGCCGGCAAGATCACGCTCCAGCGCAAAGAATGCATGATGCTGCACGGCGGCATCGCCCTTGTGTTTATCGGAATTCTGATTATGGTCTTGGTCAGGCCTTTTTAAGTAGAACCCGGCGTTTCCAGGCAGCTCCTGCAGTTTTGAATCTTTCATTTCGGAGGAACCTTTGGCAGCAACAAAAGTCACGATACGCACAAACGGCTCGATTCGCATTGAGGGCGATTTCGAAATCTGTGATATGGAGGGCGCGGTGTTCGACCTTGCCGGCCGCACAACTATCGGCCTCTGCCGCTGCGGTCATTCTGAAAACAAGCCATTTTGCGACGGAACTCACAAGAAGGTGGGATTCCAGTCTGAAATCAAAGCACGTGCTCTGCCTCCCCCGGTGCCCAAGCCAACTTCATCGTAACGGGTGGGAACTTCGTCAGCCCTGGCAGGATCAAGTCATGGATTGCTGCCATCCCGCGCGAATTGGGGATTACCTCACGGGAGGCGTATGCAGCGCGCATTTTTCCCACGCCTCCAGGATTCCGCCCACGGTCCATGCTTGGCCGATGCATCCTCGCGGCATAAAGGGTGGGTCGGCGTCAAAAATTTCACCCACCGTACCCAACCCGTGAGCCTCCAGGTGGTGAGTCACCGGAGTCAAAAAGGATGCCGCCGCCTGAGGATCGTTGTGGATCCGCAGGTGCGCCTTCACGAATGGTCCCAGCAGCCATCCCCAGACAGTTCCCTGATGGTACGCGCCGTCACGTTCTTCCTGGTTCCCGGCGTATGTTCCCTTGTAGTGGGGATCATCCGGGGCAAGGGTTCTTAATCCTGGAGTGGCCTGCAGGTGGCGGCTGACCGCGTCAACAATGGCCCTCTGGCGGTCAGTATCAAATGGGCTTTCCGGCAGCGCCACGGTAAAGATCTGGTTCGGCCTTAGTGATGTGTCATTGCCTTCGGGCCCATCCAGCACATCAAAGCAATAACCCGCTGGAGCATTCCAGAATCGATCAAACCCTTTGACGGCGTCCTGGGCCGCATGCTGGAAGTCATCCGCAGGACTCCCCAACTCATCCGCAAATTCCTTCATCGCAGTCAGAGCGTTCAACCACAACGCGTTGATCTCCACCGGCTTGCCGATTCGCGGTGTTACCACCAGATCGCCGACTTTGGCGTCCATCCAGGTTAGTTGAAATCCATCCTGCCCCGCGTAAAGCAGCCCGTCGCTGCGGTCCAGGTGAATGTTGTAACGCGTTCCGCGCATGTAGGCGGCAATCATGTCACAGAGCACCGGGAAAACCTGCTTTAGAAACTCCCTGTCGCGCGTGTGGCTCCAGTACGCACGTACGGCGTTGAAGTACCACAGTGCAGCGTCCACCGTGTTAAATTCAGGTTTTTCTCCTGACTCCAGAAAGCGGTTGGGAAGCATCCCGCCGTCCACTAAACCGGACCAGGCTTGCAGAATGTTACGGGCCACTTCAGGCCGACCGGTTGCAAGCGTCAAACCCGGAAGAGACACCATGGTGTCTCTACCCCAGTCGCTGAACCAGTGGTAACCGGCGATCACTGTGTATCCGTCCGTGTCCTTTACTTTCCGCTTTACTATAAACTGGTCGGCAGCCACCACAAGCTGGTCAATCCAGTTTGGAACCTGTACGCCGCTATGCGCATCGCGAAACTGCCCCACCAGCGCTTTCTCACGTTCATCATGGCGAGCAAGGGCCGATTGCGCATCCAGGTCCGGGTTCGCTACGGTGCTGGCAACCATCAGGACTGAATCGCCCGGCATAAGCTCCACCACAAAGGTTCCCGCATGCAAATGGTCTTCCTGATGGTTCATCCCGCGAAGTGCTTCGGCTGTCAGTTCAAATGCCCGGTACCACTGATGACAAGGCTGAACACTTGCTTCGGAACTCAACAAATAGAACGGCGTCGCCCCATAAAAAGCGTTGACGCACAATCCGTGTTCCACCTGGCTGATGTCCATTCGCCAGCTTCCGGCACGAGTGAGATTGTGGAAGTCACGATAGTTGACCAGCGCCTTGATGCTGAGCTTCACGTTTTCGCTGGCCCGCTCCAGCCGGTAACGGACGTAGGTAGTGTTGGCGCCCTGCTCCATCCAAACCTTTTTGCTCAGCAGCGCGTCCGCACAGGCATAAGACCAGACGGGGCTCATGCCTTCAAGATGAAATTCTTCAATCCTCGGGTAACCCTGGGGCTCAACTACACCGCTGCGCCAGAGGTTAGTGGCCAGGGGATAAGGCCGTCCATCATACTCAGCCACTTCATCAAATTTGGGCACCAGCAGCGTGCGCCCCAGCGGAGGCTGCAGTGCTGCAATCAGTAGGCCGTGATAGCGACGCGTGAGTTGGCCGCCCACTGTGCCGGACGCAAACCCGCCCAGCCCGTTGGTGACTAACCACTCGCGAGTCTCCGCCACATTACTGTCGCCGCACATTTCCCGTCCAAAACTGATGAGAGGCATGCAACCTGTCGTATTAGGATTATCCATTGGGTCACCTGTCTGAGATCCGCCGCAACCCCCTTGAATTCCAACGAAGCAGCTCTCCCCACAAGGGTCAACCATAACCCCGCAAATCGCCGGGGTCAATTCTCAGGTCAGTTCCGGCAGCCCTTTATTGTGCGAAGCCATTAGGAACTGCAACAGCGTGACTGGTCCTCAACAACCCACGCCGCTCTGCTGCAACAGCTTGGCAACAAGGCCGGTCCAGCCGGTCTGGTGGCTGGCCCCGATGCCGGCGCCATTGTCGCCGTGGAAGTATTCGTTGAAGAGAATCAGGTCGCGCCAATGAGGATCGCTCTGGAACACTTCTGTACCGCCGTAGACCGCCCTCCGCCCATCTGCCCCTCGCAGAAAGATGCGGCACAGGCGTTGTGAGATCAACCGTATCACTTCCCACAACGTCAACATGTTTCCCGAGCCCGTCGGACATTCAACCTTGAAATCGGCGCCGTAATAGTAGTGATACTTTTGCAGCGATTCGATGATCAGGAAGTTGACGGGAAACCACACCGGTCCGCGCCAGTTGCTGTTGCCGCCGAAGAGCCCCGTGTTGGATTCGGCCGGCTCGTAATCCACGGAATGCCTTTCGCCGTCCATTTGCAACGAGTAAGGATGCGCTTTGTGGTATTTCGAAAGCGCGCGAATCCCATAAGGTGAGAGAAACTCGTTTTCGTCCAGCATATATCTCAGCACGCGCAGCAGCCTGTCGCGCGCCGGAATGGAAAGCAGCCGCCGCATTCCTTGAGGGGACGTCCGGCTTGTGTCCATCAGGTTGGCCGTGTTGGGGTGAAAGTCCAGGAACCACTGCATCCTTGCCTTGAAGCCAGGAAACTGGTTCACCATTTCCGGCTCCAGAGTCTGCACGGCAAACAGCGGAATCAGCCCCACCATGGAACGAACTTTCATAAAAACGTGGCGCGAGTCGGACAGGTGGAGAACGTCATAGTAAAACCCGTCTTCTTCGTCCCACAGTTCAACTTCCTTGCCGCCGCGGTTGTTCATGGCGTCCACGATGTAGACGAAATGCTCAAAGAATTTGCTTGCCACGTCTTCATAGGCGGAATCTTCTTTGGCCAACTCAAATGCGATCACAAGCATGGTCAGGCTGTACATTGCCATCCAGCTTGTGCCATCAGATTGCTCGATAAAGCCCCCCATCGGCAGCGGTTTTGAACGGTCAAAAATGCCGATGTTATCGAGCCCCAGGAAGCCGCCTTCAAACACGTTATTACCCTGCGGGTCTTTCCTGTTTACCCACCAGGTGAAATAGAGCATCAGCTTGTGGAATACGCGCTCCAGAAAATTCCGGTCGGCTTTGCCACGGCGCTTCTTTTCAATTTTATAAACGCGCCAAGCCGCCCACGCATGCACGGGGGGATTTACGTCGCCAAACGCCCACTCATAGGCCGGAAGTTGGCCGTTCGGATGCATATACCATTCGCGCAGAAGCAGGATCAGTTGTTGTTTGGCAAAATCCGGATCCACCAGCGCCAACGTGATGCAGTGGAAGCCCAGGTCCCAGGCGGCATACCACGGGTACTCCCACTTGTCTGGTATCGAAATCACATCATTGTTGTATAGGTGAACCCATTCGTGGTTGCGCCCTTCCCATCGCTCCGCCGGGGGCGGCGGGTTCGCCGGATCGCCTTCCAGCCACGTCCGCACGTCGTAGTGGTAGTACTGCTTGCTCCACAGCATTCCGGCAATCGCCTGGCGCATCACGCTCTTTGCATCTTCAACAAGGCCGTCCGGCACAATCGTCCGGTAATATTCATCGGCTTCCGCCAGTCGCTGCACAAACACTCCGTTGAACGAATCTCCCAGCATCTCGGGCGTGGGTTGGGTATTGGTAAAACGCAATCGAACCTCTGCACTCTTGCCTGGCTCAATTATCAGATGATAATGCGCCGAACCTTTGGTACCCTCGCTCGAATTAACAGCGGACTGGTCGCCATGGACCAATGCATTATTGATGCCGTCCTTGACATAAGGTGTCCGGTTCGCCACACCGTAAAGCCGTTGCAGATTGGTTTCATTCTCTGTGAACAACAGATTGGGCCCACCATCGCAGATCAGCCATCGCGTGCCGTAGTATTCGTGCTCCACTTTCACCACAGAGGCCCCACCAATTGGCTGGTCTATTGACACTTTGGGCCGATGGTCGCCGCGCCCCCAGGACCACCGGTTGCGAAACCAGACCGTGGGCAGCAGATCGAGTTCCGCCGCCTCAGGCCCGCGGTTCCACGCCGTCACCTTGATAAGCAGGTCCTCCTCGGTGGCTTTGGCGTATTCCACAAAAACATCGAAATAGCGATTCTCGTTGAAAACTCCCGTGTCAAGCAGTTCAAACTCAGGGTCACGGCGGCCACGCCTGCGATTCTCTTCCACAAGCTGAGAGTAGGGAAACTCCGCCTGGGGATACTTGTAAAGAAACTTCATGTAGGAATGCGTAGGAGTAGAGTCGAGATAAAAGTAGTATTCCTTGACGTCTTCTCCATGATTTCCTTCGTTCCCTGTCAGACCAAAAAGGCGTTCTTTCAGGATCGGATCACGTCCATTCCAGAAGGCGAACGCCAGGCAGATATACTGATGGCGGTCGCAAATTCCCCCGATACCGTCTTCACCCCAGCGGTACGTGCGGCTGCGCGCATGGTCATGCGGCAGATACTCCCACGCAGTGCCGCTGGCGCTGTAATCCTCGCGCACAGTCCCCCATTCCCGCTCGGAGAGGTACGGGCCCCAGCGATTCCAATGTCCCTGGTGCTGCCGTGATTCCACGATTCTCTGCTCTTCTGCCGTCATATGGGGATTGTATCCCAAGTCGGAGGGTCAGCCCTTGAATGTTGCGGGGCTCACATTGACGCGGGCTTTCGGTGGTGCTACAAGGGAGTATTAGGACAAAAACGAAGT
>JBJKQZ010000328.1:0-3700 GCA_046704865.1 Terriglobia bacterium | reverse complement strand
TCAAAAACCATCCCAAGCGATCACAATCGAGGAAGGTGTGAGACCTGCACGGAAGGGGCGTGAATAGCGGCTCATCTCACTGCTTCGCAGTCCGTCCCAAATGACTATTTGGGAAGTGTCAAGGTAGCGCTCTAACCGGGCTGAGCTACGGGCCTATTTTGCTGATTCGAATAACTTTAACACAACCCCAAACACATTGCTAGCTACCCAACGAATTACCCAACTTCAAAAAAGCCACGCAAAACCCGCTACCTCAGAACAAGCTGAAGTATAGACCATTTTAGTTCACAGCCCTGTTATTGTGCTGGAAAATCGCATCCAACATCAACTCTTGAGCTGCGACAAGCTCTTCCATGTCTGTCTGCACGTACTTATCAAGGGTGATCGAGCTGTTTGAATGGCGAAGGCTGCGCTGAACGGCCTTCACGTCTGTCTTCTTCTTTGTCGTTAGAAACGACGCCAGAGAATGCCCGAGGTTGTGGAAACCGAAGCGTCGCACCTCATTACCATCCTTGTCCCAGTAATGCAACTTAACGATTTCCTCTCCCTTTTTGTTGAACAGGTTTTCAGTGGTGGCTGTCAGAACCCTGGCTTTGACCGCAGCGGGACGAAGGTAATCCGATGCCAGCATGTTGCCAACCCTTGGACTTCTGCCCTTGGTTTTGCGGTTGCAAAGATCCAGCCCGTATCAGTAGCGAATACAGTTTGCGACCTCCACGTACGTAAATAACGTGCCAGCAAAGGAGCCATGGCAACCGGAGCCCTGGATTTCCTTGTTTTTGGGGCCCCGACCTTTCCCCGGCTCCAAGTGCGGCGAATGTTTATCCGGTTGTTACCCCAGTCACAATCGCCCCACCGCAGCCCTGCAATCTCCGAATAGCTTAGTCCCGTTACCGCATCCAGAATCACCATCGTTTGCTGCAGCAGCGGCAGGGAGTTCAGAATCGCAAACATTTCAGGCGGGGTCAGGATTACGGCCTCGTAGTCGGAACTGCAACTGCACCTTAGCTCCCGCTGGGGTCTCGCATCTTGGCATCTAAGCTGTGCCCTCTTGGTACCGAATGCCTCAGGCATGCCTTTCTTCTTCGTCGCCAAATCCGACGACGATGCAGTCTGCCGCCTTGACAGGCCACTTTCCGCCATGTCCGTCCCGGACCCTGTATCCGTCGGGCAGGCAGCAAACCGAATCCGGATGATAGTTAACTGCGACGATGTGGCCACCGAATTCTTCAGCCACTTCCAATGGGAAATTGTTCCGCAGCAGGACGTCCTGGTCCGGAAGATTGAGTCCCAACTATTGGCCGCCTCCTCCAAGTCTTAGCGTCGTCGCAAACAGGGCCTGGGCCAGATGCAACATCCGGGAAAAACTTTCGTAGAATGGGCTAAAATTGAGAGAAGGAATCATTCCGATGTTGCTTTCTGATTGCAATAGGTGCAAGCCGTCCGTCAGTGGACAAATGGCGTTGCGCCGGGCCTTGAACAATTTCATTTGCCGTCCCGTTGCAAGGTGCTTCTGCAGCCTGGCAATTGCAGTCATCTTGATGGCCTGTGCGCCGGCAGCCATTGCCCAATCGTTGGAATTGTCCACTTCCCCCACTAATGCCTCCTCATGCCGGGAAGCACAGGATATGGCGCAGCTCGGCAGAGAAATGACGAAGGCAAAGAATTATTCAAAGGCGGCAGGGCAATTCAAATCGGCTTTAGAACTTTGCCCGCAAGACCAGCGTATTAATCTGGAACTGATTCAGTCAAACCTCGATGCGCGCAATTTTCCAGTAGCCGAGTCCACGGCAAAATCGTTTCTGAAGCAACACCCCGACTCTGAACCCGCCCAGTTTCTTCTGGCGTACAGTTACTTCATGCAGCAGAAGTTTCAATACGCAGGCCAGACGCTACAAAAAATACTGGCCAAAGACAGCAAGAATCCTGACGCTCTCAAGCTGATGGGCCTGACGCTCTTCTTTTATAAGGAGTATGTACTCTCAGAACAAGCACTGCGCGCTGCACTAGCCATCCGTCCCAATGACAACGAAACGCTCTATTATCTCGGACGGGTCTACTACACTCAAAACAACTTCCAGCCGGCCATCAAGGCTTTCAAGCAGCTGATCTCACGCAACCCCAGGGAATATCGCGCCTACGACAATCTTGCGCTCTGCTATGAGGCCGTCAATAAGCTTGACGAAGCCGATGCCACGTTCACCAAGGCGGAGCAAATTGCCGCTAAAGTCAATCCCAACGATGACTGGCCATTCGCAAACCATGCCGACATGCTGGTGAAAAATGGCCGGTCGGATGACGCGTTGCGCTGCATTCAGAAGGCCATCCAGATCAATGCGCATTCGGCGCGGAGCCAGTACATCCTGGGAAAAATTCTGATGGACAAGAACGACCTTGCGGGCGCAGAAAAGCACCTGGCCCTGTCAATCCAGATTGACAGCAGCTTTGCCAAATCTCATTACCTGTTGGGAAGGCACTATCAGCAGATCCACGAACCGGAGAAGGCGCAGCAGGAGTTTGCGCAGTTTAAGCAGCTCAGCGAGCAGACGCAAACGCCCGGCGGTCATGCGACAACAAGCAAAGATCAGTGAACTTGAGCCCCTGGCCGGATACGAACGGAAAAGTCACCCGCAAAATTCAAAGATTCAGCGGCCCCACATTTTCGCGGGTCAGGCGCCGCTTTGTAATTCCTGGATGGCCTCACGCACCTTCGGAAACAGGTAGCCGTACTGATCACGGGGCGCCTTCTGGAGAAATAGCTGGTAGTAATGCAAAGCCTGCTGCTTCTGCCCGGCTTTCTGGTAAAGCAGGCCCAGGTTGAGCATCGGTTCCGCTTCTGACGGATCAGCCTCAATGGCTTTCTGGAAATTGGTTCTGGCCACATCCGCATCTCCCTGCGCAATCGCCACCAGCCCCAGCCCGTTGAAGGCTGGTGCGTAACTGTCGCTCTGCACGGTAATGGATTCAAACGCCTTGCGAGCTTCCTGCAGCCGCCCAAGCTGAAGGTCCGCCGTGCCCAGGTTGCGAAGGTTATCCAGGTCCGTGGGATTCAATTCACTCGCGCGTTGCATAACCTGAACAGCTTTCTCAAGCTGATGCGTCCGCAGATAATCTCTTCCCAGGCGGGAGAATATCTGGTCTGTTTCAACATGCATGCTGACTGCTTTTTCGTAGATCTGGATTGCCCGGGCGTAATTCCCCATTCCTTCAAACGAGGCCGCGAGGTAAATCATGCCCAAAGGATTTGTCGGGTCCTGATTCAGCCCTTGCTGCATCAATTGCGCGGAACGTGCAAATTCCTTGCGATTCATCAGGTGCTCAACCTCGCCCAGAATTTTCAGGACGCGGATCTCGTCTTTGGGATCGGGGGCTTTGGTCCCAAGCTGAATCTCGCGCGGCGTGCCACCGCTCACGTATCCCAGCGATGCCAGGTCCTCCCGCGTCTGCTCATTCATGGGGCTGGAGACCAGTTTTTCATGCCGCTTGTCTTCCCCGATAATAGACCAGAGCTGCGAATCCAGGCGCGACGCGACGACCGGTTCACGCGACTCCACGTTCATCACTTCGCGGGAGTCATCCTTCAGGTTGTAAAGTTCGGGCTTCGGTGCGAGGACAAACTTCCACTGGTTGGTGCGAACGGCCCGAAGTTCCGACCACCCCATATAAGTGCGCGGATAAAGGGTTTCCAGATAAGCGGTGT
>JBJKQZ010000327.1:0-3835 GCA_046704865.1 Terriglobia bacterium | reverse complement strand
CCCTGCCGTGATCCGCGCATTAAGACTCCACTTCACCAGCAATTCTCCTTTCTGCTGCCCAACGCTCCCGAACCTTACCCTAAACGGACCGGCTAAGAGCGCGGGAGGCGTCAGACTCTTTCTTCCTGCCGGTATCGGCATTTCCGGTCAGAAAGATAAGGCCAAACTTGCATTTGATGTTCCCAAGCTTGTCTTTTCGAAATCCGTGAACTATCTTGAAGTTTGAACCGCCAAAATCGGGCAATCCATTGAGATCATCCAAAACACGAGAAATTCCTGTTTATCCATTTACGTCGGCACAGGCGTTGCTGGTAGACCTCTACGAACTGACCATGGCGGCAGGCTACTTCGAGCACGGCATGGACTTCAGCGCCACGTTCGAACTTTTTGTCCGTTCTATTCCTGACGAGCGCTCCTACCTTGTCGCCGCAGGCGTTGACGACGCTCTCGATTACCTGGAGGCCCTGCACTTCTCAGAAGATGAACTCCGATATTTGCAAACTCTTCCGGCTTTCCGGGGCGTAACCGATGATTTCTTTGAATACCTGAAAAAATTCCGGTTCACCGGAGATGTCGTGGGAGTTCCGGAAGGCACAATTGTCTTCGGGGAAGAACCGATCCTGCAGGTCACAGCTCCTATCGCGGAAGCGCAGATTGTTGAAACCTATCTGCTTTCAGTTATCAATTTTGAAACCTTGATCGCTTCAAAGGCCGCGCGCGTGGTCCACGCCGCAGCCGGACGCACTGTGCTGGAATTCGGTACGCGACGGGCCCAAGGGCCGGAAGCAGGGTTGCGGGCTGCCCGGGCCGCCTATGTGGGTGGATGTGACGCCACTTCCAACGTAGAGGCCGGTCATCTTTACGGTATTCCCGTAGCCGGGACGGCTGCGCATTCATGGACGCAGGCCTTCCCCACCGAACGCCAGGGCTTTGAGGCCCTGCTTGAAGTCTTTCCTGATACCGGAGTCTTGTTGATTGATACTTACGACGACCTGGTCGGTGCTGAAACGGCGGCAACTCTGGGTAAAAAGTTTAGCGGTGTGCGGCTGGACAGCGGTGATCTGCTGAGGAAGAGCCGTGAGGTTCGGGACATCCTGGATCTGCACGGTCTTCAGGCCGTTAAGATCATCGGCAGCGGCGACCTCAACGAATACAGAATTGAAAAGCTGGTCCATGCGGGAGCGCCCATCGACTCCTTCGGCGTGGGGACGGATCTTGCCACCTCCCGCGATGTACCCGCGCTGAGCGTAGTTTACAAGCTGGTGGAAACGGAACGTAACGGGCAAGTGGAATACAAAGCCAAGTTCAGCGAAGAAAAGGTCTATTGCCCGGGCCGCTAACAGGTGTTCAGGTTTATGCGGGATGGCCAGTACGAATACGACACGCTCGCACGTCTGGAAGAAAATTACCCGGGCGGCAAGCCTTTGCTCCAGCCACTGATGCGCAATGGCAGGCGCGTGAACACTCGGCGACCTGCCGCAGCCATTCGTGAATCGGTCCTTGCAGGTATGGGAAAGCTACCTGCGGAATATCACGCTTTATCCGGTACTCCGGAGTATCCCGTGAAGAAGAGTGACGCGCTCTTGACGCTGCTTGATGAAGTCCGCCGGCAGTACGTTCAGAGACCGGCCAATTCCCCGACTGCACGATGAGGCCAGAGTAAATCATGTCGACTCCGTTGGCATTCTTCGATGTCGATACGCAATTTGATTTCATGGACCCGGCCGGGAGCCTCTACGTCCCGCACGCAGAAGACATCATCCCCAATCTCATCAAACTGATGGATTACGCACGTGAACGGAAGATTCCCGTACTCTCCTCGGCTGATGCGCATGCGCCCAACGATCCAGAATTCAAGATCTGGCCGCCACACTGTGTCACTGGCACGCATGGTCAGCGCCACATCAAAGAAACTTCCTTGCCCGGCGCTCTCACACTCCCGATGCATTCCGGCCCCTTCGTCCCACCCGATAAATGGCCTTCGCAAATCATCATTGAAAAAGACGTTTATGAGACAACAGCCAATCCCAATTTTGACGCCGTCTTGGACGCCCTTGGCCCACGGTGCTACGTCGTCTTTGGCGTTGCCACTGAGTTTTGTGTGCGGGCTGATGTTCTCGCACTGCGGCAGCGCAACAAACCTGTCCAACTGGTGGGGGATGCAATCAAAGCGATAACCGAAGCCGGCGGACGCGAAGCGCTCGATGAGATGGTTGCCGCGGGAGCCGAACTCGTCACTACCGATGCCGTGTGCGGGTAAATCCGCGAACCACGCGCTTCCCATTTCCACCAGCGTAGAATAAGAACTGATAACAATCCTCACTCCGAGGCCGGGCTGCGCGGCCCGCTCAAAAAGTCCGCGGCCGGGATAATAAGCCACGGAAAACTAAGATCACATCCGGAAAAGAGCATTTGGAAGTCTTGCACACTACTGTTGCCAGCAATGAATACGTGGAATGGCTGAGGAAGGATACCCGGAAGTATTACCTCGCACCTGCCCCGCCTAATCGCTTCCAAATGAAGTAGAGAGGAATTCCGGCCAGCACGATTGCCAGCCCCAGCGCAGATTCCAGTGGCTTGGCAATCAGCGTATTGGCAACAATCGCCAACGAGGCAAGGATAAATGCTATGGGAAGGAACGGATATCCCCAGACGAGATAAGGGCGGTGAAGGTTGGGCCGACGGCGGCGCAGTATAATCACGCCCGCAATCGCCGCACCGGAAAAAATCCACATGGCAAAGATTACGTAAGTGTAAAGTTCTTCGAATGATCCACTTACAGCCAGGACCGTCGACCACGCACCCAGAAGGATCAGCGCTACAGCTGGCGTCTGGAATTTTGGATGAACTCGGGCGACGATCCGGAAGAATACACCGTCCCTGGCCATGGCGTAATAGACGCGCGGCGATGTCAGGATTGTCCCGTTCAATGCCCCGAAAATTGAGCAGAGAATCAGCGCTGAAACAAACCGGGCACCGTGGGGGCCGATCAGGAACTGCATAGCCGTTGCCGCCACGCGCTGGTGTTCTGCCATCACCGGCAGCGGCAATACGTGCAGATAGGCAGCGTTGGCAGCCAGGTAAACTGTGATAATGATAGCCGTACCCAGGAAAAAACCAATAGGCAGAACCTTTGACGGATTCTTGACCTCGCCAGCCGTATAAGAAAGCTGATGCCAGCCCTGATAAGCCCACAAAACTCCCACAAGCGCCACGCCAAAGCTGCTGAGCGTGGTATGTGGCGTGGGCAGCGGATTTACTGACACAGCTGGCGCAACGGGCGGCAGGAAAATTGCGCACCCGATAATGATTGCGAGTCCGACCAGCTTGGCAAACGTAAAAATGGTCTGCACCGCAGTGCCTTTTTTCACACCCAGGATGTTGATCAGGGTGAGCACTGCAATCACAACTCCGGCCAACGCTTTCTGTTCGAGAGGAGTGAGCGGTATAAAGCCGGCGGCGTATATTCCAAAAGCAACACCCAGCGTGGCTGCGGAGCCGGCGTCAATCACCAGCAGGGAACCCCATCCGTAGAGGAACGCAAACAATTTTCCGTACGACTCGCGCAGGTAGACGTAGATTCCTCCAGCTTCCGGCATTGCCGCGCCAAGCTCCGCCAGCGACAAAGCCCCTGCAAGCGCCAGAGCCCCGCCCACAACCCAGACAAGGTAGAGGCTGAATACACTCCCCACCTGCTGGGCAACGTTGTGGGGAACCAGGAAAATTCCCGAGCCGATGATGGTCCCCACCACAATCGCCGTGGACCCCAGGATTCCAATCTCACGCGGCAGAGTCTGTGATTCAGGTTGCTGGGAAGCGTTAGTGAATTTTGAAT
>JBJKQZ010000326.1:0-2671 GCA_046704865.1 Terriglobia bacterium | reverse complement strand
TGTAACTGATTTCATGCAGAATTCCAGCGACTTTGTTGCCCGTTGACCTGTTGTTCTCATAGAGCGTGTCGCGATTTTCAATGTCAGTCCAAAGGCCGGGACCATTGTTGTTGTGTACAAAATTGTCGCGGACCACAAGTCCCCTGGTAAAAGTGAACTTCGTGCCGCCCGCCTCCCATCCGTAGTTGTAACCAGCGTAGTTGTTGTAGGCGATCTCGTTGCCGGCAACAAGAATTCCAGCGCCGGAGCCGCCGACGCCCATCTGCCCGTTGTATAGGATCTTGTTATTCAACACCTGCATTCCATTCCCTAACCGGATGCCCATGCCGTGGTTCAGCCGGATGACATTGTTTTTGACTACCCACCCCTGGCTGAGCGCCGCGCCTTCGGACTTGCCTTCGATGGCGCCGTTGCTTGCCTCATCGGCGTACTTCTCGATGGTGAGGCCCTGAATGGTCACGTTTTTCGCGGATCCCCGGAACGCATAGGGAGCCAGGCTGATTTCCACCTTGTGATTGTTTGGATCTTCGCCCAGGTAGGCTTTGCCGTCCTGATAATCCAAGTACCACTTGTCAGCAGCAACCGCGGACAAACTATCCACACGCTGCAGCGGAACATCATCAATAAAGAGATCCTGCGGAAACGTGCAGGCCGGATGATCGTCGTCACATTTGCCACGGTATGAATTCTGCTGTGCGGTTGTTACAGCGGCCACCCAATATTTGCCATCCTGCGTAAAGCCACTCAATACCGTTGCACCACTCAATATTGCGCCTGTTTCGCCCGTGAACGTGTCGCCGTCTTTCGGTTGAATGGATTGCAACCTGTAAACACCGGGAGTTAAATCGAAAGACGTGCCTGCAGGGTGTCCGGCGATAAGCGCCTCGATGTTGTCGCCCGGACGCACGGTTACCGCACCTGTTGAAGATCGCAAAATAGCGGGTTGTAAGGTAAAAATGGTCACAAGAACCGCCGCACAAACCATCAGCGACATTATTTTGAAATGATTAGAAACAGTGACAGGCATTGCACCACAAGGTTGTTTCATTTTCAGGCTCCCCGCGGCACGGCTTCAAATTCTGGAACTTTATCCCGGATTACATGCACCGTGACCGGCGGAATGCGCAGACGTCTCCTTCGCAGGAATTCCGCGTATCCGACTATGACGAAATAATCCAGGGGCGGATGCCAGGTCAGCATTGTCATCACGATCGAACGGACTGTAAGCAGTCCCAGAACTGCGATCGCTTCATAGGCCAATTGCTGTTCAAGGGACATGGCTGTTGAATGGCGCAGATAGCGCGCCAGGAACCACCAGATGCCGATGAGCACAACAAGAAAGGGTATCAGTCCCCAGATTCCGGTCCCTACAATCATCTCGACGTAATCGCTGTGCATCGTGGAGGTTTCGGTATTCCCAATTTGAGCCATGACGGCGAACCGCCCCGCAGCATAGGCGCCGTATCCCGTCAACGGCCGTTCCAGGAACTTTTGAAAGGCAAAGGACCACCACTGCATGCGGCTGCTGAGCGACTCCAGTTGCGCTGTGTCCTGACCTCTTTCCAGGAACGACCAGATCAGCCCGCCCACGCTGCTGGCCACCAGAATGGGCCCCACCACAAATGTAAGAAATGTGCTCAGGCCCAAACGCTTTGAAAAAAGAAGCATCAGAAATAATGCAAACAGGAGCCCTGCGAGAGCGGACCTTGTCTGTGACATCACCACGGTGGCTAAACTTGCGATGAAGAGCAGAATGTACCAGGTGCGGTCAGTCTTTTTCCCTGCGATGGGCAGGAGCCGGCACAGGGCAATGGTGGCAAGAATTGCGGCATAAGTTCCCACGCCATTGGAACCCACGGCGGGCAATACTCCCTGAAGACGTGCCCCCAGCACTCCGGTGCTGAAGCTGCTGTACAAGGCGTTCTGCGGCCAAAGAACCACTCCCAGCCAGACAGAAGCCAGAAGCATGCCATAAAGCGCCCAGGTCCAGTCAAAAAGATCCTTGTAGCTCTTGACGGACTCAATCGTTGCCAGAACCGCGGCCAGCACTGCAATATCCAACAGATATTCACAGGACTTGTACAGGGTCCAGGAAGGGAAGACCGACCAAACAGTGGAAGCCAGTTGTATCAGGCCGAACAGAGTGATGACTCCCACAAACCCCCGGAACATGGAGCCAAACCACGGCGTACGGCGAAGAGCCAGACGTATGAACAGCGCGGCTGCCACAATCAATTCCAGCCCGATTCGGTAAATGGCCCATGCGTCGAGGGGATTCTGTTCAATTGCGTTCACACCGCGGATACGGAAAACGAGGGCGCTGGCAAATATCAGCATCCACAGCGTATGCCACCAATGCAGGTGGCCTATAAGGTTCCGCAGCAGGCTGATTGCCCTGCGCAGACCCATCGCCAGCATGATCACCAAAAAGGGCGCCGCCAGCAGAGCAAAAATCGTGACAATAAATCCGTGGCCGGATATGAGATGGGAAATTACGACAGTGGCAATCAGCCCCAGACCGGCAAGAATGAAAATGATCGAGACGGCCCCGAATCGACGAAGCGCCGGTCCGTCGTGGCTACCGATCTCTGTAAGAGGTTTGCTATACATTGTCGTTTCCGCCATGCCGTAAAAATTTTGAAAGAGAGCCCGGATCTATCGACTCTGTTTC
>JBJKQZ010000325.1:0-4223 GCA_046704865.1 Terriglobia bacterium | reverse complement strand
CGCGCGAGTATTCAACCCCACTTTTGAACTCGCTTACTGGCAGTGGGCGCTTTCAATCGCCCAAATGTGGCGGGAACGCCTGGGGCAGCCGCGCCAGCCGGATTGGGACCTTGTGATAAAGAACCTTTCGCGACCGCTCGTACGCGGGGGTGTTTATTCTGCAATTGGAGTAGACCCGTACACAAGGCAAGCGGACCATCCATCTTTGCTCTACGCACTTGGATTCGTTCCCCAGGTGCCGCTGATACATCCAGAAACGATGCGCCGCACTTTTCAAAATGTCCTTGCCCACTGGAACTGGGATTCCACATGGGGCTGGGACTATCCCGCCATGGCCATGACGGCCGCCCGCCTCGAGGAACCGGAAAAAGCAGTAGACGTGCTAATGATGGACGTGCCCAAAAATCAGTATCTCGCAAACGGCAACTGTTTCCAGCGGAGCAACCTTCCTCTTTACCTGCCAGCGAACGGAGGCCTGCTCTTCGCGACAGCCTTGATGGCCGCGGGTTGGAGCATGGCCCGGAACAGACCGGCCCCGGGGTTTCCGAACAATGGACGATGGAATGTAAAGCATGAAGGTCTGCGGCCAGCCCTCTGAAACAAGTCGCAGGCAATTAGGACATGGCTGGGGCCACTCATGTAACGAAGCTTTTTGTTCCGGGCAATCTGCTGCAAAACCTGAGGAAACCCACGAAAAACCTGCATAGCTTTCACCTAGGGAACGGAACGGTATTGCTGGTGATCTTTCCCCGATGTAAAATTTAGAGATTAAGGGTTGGGCTGTTCGCCCATATATCCGTTGTAAAAGCAAATTGCCGCGAAGAAGTGTAACCGCATGCTTGTTTGTGCATCTACCCATATTGATGCGGCAAAAGTCTTGTTGAGGTTGCAAATGGAGAAGAGACCTTCAAGTGGAAGTGTGCAAGTGAAACAAACTGAGCACCGATTGGCTTATTCTGATGTTCCGTTTGGTGTCTATAAGCGCCAGCAGGCCCGAATCTCGCGTCACCGTCTCTACCCAATGACAATCTTTTATACACTCTATTCTGTTACGGTGCTGATCCTTTCAATGCGGTCGTCGCATCCGGTCGTAGCTGTCATTTTCTATGCGGCAGGGGTTCCAATCTGGACGCTTGTAGAATATCTGTTTCACCGCTTTGTATTGCACGGACGATTCGGCCCAGGGAAAGGTTTCATTCGCAAGTTTCTGCATGAGCGCCTGGATCCGCTACACTGGCAACACCATTCGCGTCCATTTGACGGCCACCACATCAATGGGGAGTTGAGGGATTTGCTACCGTTGTTCTTTGTGGCCGCGCCGATAAGTTTTATTGCTCCGATTTATACTCTTCCGGTCCTTCTGGCCGGAGTCGTACAGAGCTATGTGGCGGAGGAATGGATTCACCACTCGGTGCACTTCTACAACTTCAGAAGCCCTTATTTCCGCTATATCAAACGACATCACTTTTATCATCACAGCCCCAAGGGGATGGAAGAAGGCTACGGCCTTACCAACGGCTTTTGGGATATTGTCTTCAAAACACGGTATTCCACCTCCGTGCGCGAAGCCCTCTATCACCGTAAGCGGTCTCAAACATTCCAGCCAAAACCAGCAAAGCCACAAAGTGCAGCACCCGGGCTTCAAGCATGAGCCCGTTGCTCTACTCGTTGATTACGGGCGCATCGAGTGGAATTGGGGAATGTTTTGCTCGCGCCCTGGCCGCCAAGGGCAGGAACGTCGTATTGGTTGCACGGTCAAGCGATAAGCTGTCGGCACTTGCTGCTGAAATCAGATCCACTTACAAAATAATTGCTGAACCCTTGAGTTTGGATTTGAGCGAGCCGGGGGCCGGTGAACGCCTTGCCCGATTGGCTGACGAGCGTGGACTTGAAATCGACCTCCTCATCAACAATGCCGGCTTTGGAGCCCGCGGGAAATTCTGGGCGCTTCCCCTCAAAGAACAATCGGCTTTGATGCGACTGCAGATCGAGGCGATGATGGAATTGACTTTTTGCCTCCTGCCGCGGATGATTGAACGGCGACAGGGTGGAATCATCAATGTTTCGTCGATGACTGGGTTTCAGCCGATTCCATACGCAACGACTTATGCCGCTACCAAGGCCTTCATGATTAGTTTTTCGATGGCGCTCCGGGAGGAATTGAAGCCCTACGGCATTGCAGTGGTTACGTTGTGCCCCGGAGGTACGCGAACCAATTTTGTGAACATTGGAGCCCGTCAGGGACGGCATAAATTTCCCGGAGGTCCACAACGTCCGGAAGAAGTGGTGGATGAAGGACTCAGAAAGCTTGATCGCAATGGTGGATTAGTTATCCCACGCTTCGGAAATAAGGCCAGCGTTTTCTCGCAGCGCTTCTTGCCGCGCAGTACGGTAGCAAAGCTACTGGCCAAAATGAGCAAACCCTGAACGATCTGGGAATTCTTCGCAGTTACAAGGTAACAATCGGTATCATTTTCAGGCGAAAGCAGGTATACGTTGTCATGGTGTACGCTATTTCCCCGAGCGAACTACTGACCATAGCGTGAGACAATTATGAGTGAAGCGGAGAACGGAGTCTCCTGGCTGCATAGGTTCGGCAGCCTTGTTGCGGTCATGACGTTTCTCCTCTATCTGACCGGGATACTTGCATCGAGCTCAGGCGCAAACCTATTCACATTCCGTCTGGGAACCACCGCTCCGCACCCCGCCGGCCCTTCCAACAAATATGTGCACGCCTATGACTTCCTAGCCGTTTCGGTCATCGCCTTGATGATTATTTTCGCCTTTTGGCTGTGGCGAAGTGATTCCCGCCGTTATTTGAAAAATCTCGGGACCATTACAGTTGGTATCCCTATCGCGATGCTTTTGGTTTTGTTAAGCCCTGCGCCCGCCCTGTTTCCCGCAGCCGTATCCGTTGGGTACACATTCGGGATTCAGTGCTTTTTCTGCCTGACAGTATGCCTGGCCTTGTTTACACGTACCGATTGGAGATGGGATGAACGCAAAATTCCGGACCTTGCATCTCCTTCCATGCGGCAAATCCTCGTATTTACTACTACAGCGATTTTCGTTCAGCCGTTTCTGGGAGAAGGATTCCGGGATAGAACGATGGGTATTGCGCCCCACCTAGTACTTGGAATTGCCGTAACAGTCTGTTCCCTGTGGGTCCTGGAAATGGCGCTGACAAAGTTTCCTCATCTCCGCGCGTTCAAGATTTCAGCGGTTTTCCTGGCACAGGTGGTCGGATTGCAGCTCTTTCTAGGAATCATCTCCTACAGCATGAACCTCGACGCCCGTGCTGTTCCCAGTCCCCACCCGGGGCTCATGGTCATGAATGTAACGCATGCTGCAGTAGGGATACTTGTTTTGGCAACCAGCCTGTTCGTAGCTTGCCAGGGTTTCAAGTATTTTGCGTCTTCAGGAGCCATTGACTCTCAAAATATGCCTGACGACCTCCATTCCATGAAGTAACAGAAAGACTGAAGCGGTCATATTCATCGCAGTTTCCATGCAATGTAAGAGGAAGAATAGATTTGATCACGATTTGCCCACACCAGGGCACCGCTTGACGGCAAGAGATTGCAGTTCACGGTGTATGATAAGAGCTGAAAATACTAAAGGGGCAAAGCGATTGATCGTCCAGATCCACCTCAGCCCTACAGAGAAGAGACTTGCCATCTAGAATATTGGCTATCGATTTTGGCCTCAGGCGCGTTGGCCTGGCTGTATCCGACGCGTTAGGCATCACTGCTCAGGGACTTCCAACACTCCATAGAACATCGATTCGCAAAGATATTGAGCACATCCGCGCAGTGGCGGAAGAATACTCCGTTCAAAAAGTCATCGTTGGAAATCCCATCAGTAATACAGGGAACGCAACTGCAATGTCACGCCATGCGGAAGAATTTGCTGAAAAATTGCGGCACCGATTGAGCTCGCCTGTAGAACTCTGGGATGAGCGCCTGACAAGCGTGGAGGCCAATCGGGTGCTGCGAACGGCTGGGCTTAGCATCAGCAAACGCCAGCAGGCGGTTGATCGCGTAGCAGCGGTTCTTTTGCTTCAGAATTACCTTGATCACCAGGCCAATCAGCTTGAGAGGGCTGATGCCGGCGGAGGAAATCTGTGAAGAAAAAGTTGCTGGCACTGGTGATCCTGCTGGCCATAGCGGGGCTCACAGTTATCGGTGTTCAAGCGCTGCGGCCTTATCGCGGCTACTCCGGAC
>JBJKQZ010000324.1:0-3468 GCA_046704865.1 Terriglobia bacterium | reverse complement strand
ACCATCCTGATTCTCGGTGCGGGAAAGATGAGCGAGATCGCCGCCAAGAACCTGATCCGAAGCGGAGCGGGCTCGATCCTGGTGGCAAATCGCACCTATGAGCGCGCGGTGGAACTGGCGCAGGCCTTTCATGGTACGGCCATCAGAATTGAGCAGATGCTTGACCACGTTGAAAAGGCTGACATCGTCATCTGCTCAACGGCGGCGCCGCACTACGTTATTCACCGCCACCACGCCGAACGCTGGCTTGCGGCTCGCAAGAACCGGCCAATGTTTTTTGTGGATATTTCGGTGCCGCGCAACGTCGATCCTGAAATCAACGAACTCGACAACGCGTTCGTCTACGACATTGATGATCTGGGCCAGGTGGTGGAGGCCAACAAAAAGGAACGCGAACGCGAAGCCGTTTGGGCGGAAGAAATCATTCAGGAAGAAGTTCAGAAGGCCATGCGCCGCCTCGCCTCAAGGGAGATTGTTCCGACAATCGTGGCGCTGGAACAGAGGCTTGAGACGATCCGCGAAAATGAGCTTGAACGCTATCGCGGCCGGCTGGGCGAACTCACTCCCCAACAGCGCGAGGCCGTTGAGGCCATGACGCACGGCATTCTGAATAAAATCCTTCACGGGCCAATTACGGAACTCAAGAGCGGCGTCGCCCGCCCGGAACAGAGTTCGCTGGTGTCATTGGTCCGCAAGATGTTCGGCGTTGCAGAGTGATATCCCTCGTCTCCGGGGTCCCAAGAATTAAAAAGCTGCATCCCGTGGTTCGAATTTGTCATCGCAGCCGCGGAGCTTTTTGAATTTATTGCCAACATTATGAAGATAACCATCGGCTCGCGTGGCAGCTCGCTGGCATTATGGCAGGCAAACTGGGTGAAAGATCGCCTGGCGGCCGCCGGCCATGAAATTGAAATCGAGATCATCAAGACCAGCGGTGACAAACTGCAGACCGCTGCCCTTGCGGCTTCCGGAACCAAAGGATTGTTCATCAAGGAAATTGAAGAAGCCCTGCTCGCCGGTCAAGTGGACCTTGCCGTCCATAGCATGAAGGATCTTCCCACCGATCTGCCCGAGGGACTCGGCGTGGGGGCCGTTCCGGAACGCGAAGACCCTCACGATGCTCTGGTTTCGAAATCGGGACTGGGCATTAGGGAATTGCCGCAGGGCGCGCGCATCGGCACCAGCAGCCTGCGCCGCCAGTCACAGTTGCTGGCTATGCGCTCTGATCTCCAGGTTGTTCCCATGCGCGGCAACGTGGATACGCGGCTGCGCAAACTTGAACGCGGTGATTGCGATGCGCTCGTCCTGGCCGGTGCGGGATTAAAGCGCCTGGGGTTTGCTTCGCACATTACAAGCTGGTTCCCGGAAGACGAGATTTGCCCGGCTGTCGGACAGGGCGCGCTTGCCATTGAAATTGGTTTGCAGAATTCAGATGTAAGGGATGCGATTGCCCCGCTGGACCACTCAGCTACACACCAGGCTGTTCGCGCGGAGAGGGCCATGCTCGCGGCACTGGGAGGCGGCTGCCAGCTTCCTATTGCGGCTTACGCAAAACATGCTTCCGGAAAATTGCACCTGATGGGCGTGGTGGCAAGTCCCGAAGGCACGCGTGTGATCCGGGCCAGCGCCTCGGGAAAACCTGATGATCCGGAAAGTCTGGGAAAACGTGTGGCCGAGGAACTCTTCAGCCAGGGTGCCGGGGAATTGCTGAGCCAGCCGGAACTGGATCTAAAGTAGCTTGCGTCATGACCTCATCCTTGAGCAAAAGCCTTCCAGCACTTTACAGGTTGATATGAGCGGGAAAGTCTATCTGGTCGGAGCAGGGCCTGGTGACTCCGGGCTCCTGACGCTCAAGGGCAAGGCGGCCCTTGAACGCGCGGATACGATTGTTTACGACTTCCTCGCTAATGAAAACCTCCTGCGATTTGCCCGTGCCGACTGCGAAAAGTTCTGTGTTGGCAAACGGCCCGGTGAAAAGACACTGCCCCAGGAAGAGATCAATGAACTCCTTGCCGGCAAAGCAGCAGAAGGAAAGATTGTTGTCCGGTTGAAAGGCGGCGACCCTTTCATCTTTGGCCGCGGCGGTGAAGAAGCCCAGGCGCTGGCAAAGTCCGGAATCCCTTTCGAGGTCGTACCCGGAGTTTCCTCGGGTTATGCTGTCCCGGCCTATGCGGGCATTCCGCTCACTCACCGCGATTTATCATCAAGCGTAACTTTTCTCACCGGCCATGAGGACCCTTCGAAGTCTTCCATCAGCACTGACTGGGCGAAGCTCGCAAAGGGAGCAGACACCCTGGTCCTTTTTATGGGCGTTCGCAATCTGCCGGAAATCAGTTCCTCTCTGATCAAGAGTGGGCGCGATCCGAAAACGCCTGTCGCCGTGATTCGCTGGGGGACTCGCACAGAACAGCAAACCGCAACCGGAACACTTGCCGATATTGCCGCTGCGGCTAAAGATATTGCTGCCCCCGCCTTGATCGTTGTAGGTGAAGTTGTCAGCCTGCGCGATGAGCTTAACTGGTTCGAGCGCCTGCCTCTTTTCGGGAAGCGCATCGTGACCACACGAACGCGCGAACAATCGAGCGCCCTCACGGAAGCGATTGAATCCCTGGGCGCCGAAGCCATCGAAGTTCCTGCCATCGAAATCCGTGATCCGCGGTCCTGGCAGCCGATGGACAACGCAATTGGCCGGCTGGAAGAATTCAATTATCTCGTTTTCACCTCAGCAAACGGTGTCAGGAAATTTCTGGGCCGGCTTAAACCCTGTGGCCGCGACGTGCGTGACCTGAAGGGAATTCAGATTGGCGCCATCGGCCCCGGAACAGCCGCGGCGCTTGCCACTACGGGCATTCGCGTTGACTTCATGCCGGATGAATTCCGGGCGGAAGGATTGATTGAGCGACTTAAGGCGGTTGATGTCCGTGGGAAGGCGTTCTTGATTCCGAGGGCAAAAGTGGCGCGTGACATTCTGCCGCGAACTCTGAAAGAACGCGGCGCACGGGTAGAAGTGGTTGAAGCTTATGAAACTGTCCAGCCGACATTTGCCCCGGGTGAACTCGAACAACTCCTCACGCCCGCGCCGGACGCCGTGACGTTCACCAGCTCGTCCACGGTAACCAACTTTCTCAAGCTGCTTGAAACGCACCATCTCAGCGGGATCCTGGAAAACACCGCCATTGCTTCGATCGGACCCATCACTTCCGAAACGGTTCGAAGCTACGGTCTGGAAGTCATGATAGAAGCAGCAGAGTCAACAATGGCAGGTCTGGCTCAGGCATTACGTGACTATTTTGGGAGCGCCACAAAAATCACGCGCCATCCTTAGGGATCCGCGGTGCAGATCGCGAGGCCATGTTTAAATTGTTAGGAAAGTTCTATCTTCAAAGATTCAGCAACTCCCGAAGCTTCCGCGTTTGAGCGCGGCTCACCGGGATTTCTGTTTCATGGCGGTCCTGCATCTTAAGCTGG
>JBJKQZ010000323.1:0-7590 GCA_046704865.1 Terriglobia bacterium | reverse complement strand
GTTGGTGGCTGCGGCAAACAGCCCCAATTGCGTGCTGGCCACGGGACTCTCCTGCCCCACCAGTTGGAAGCCCAGTGCATTGAATGCCGCATAGGAAACCCCGGCGAGACCGTTGTAAATGAGGGCCCCCACTATGAAGACCAAAGGCTTGTGCGGAGAGAGCGCCATGGCAAGAGAGACGAGGCTGGTGGTGAGTCCTGCACCCAGATAAAGGTATCCGCGGGAAATACGATTCGCGGCGTACCCGCCCAGAAGTGCTCCCAATGAGGCAGTAATGGCGCACCCGCCTCCCGTTACCCAGTTTACGGTTGTGGCGGTGGTATGGAAATCGTTGCCCATGCGGGAAAACTGGTTACTGGCAGCCTCCGCGCTGGCCGGGACCAGGAAAAGGCAAAAGCCCGTCAGGACTTCTTTGGTTTTGCAAGCCCGCCATGTAGCCCTCATGGCATCCGTGAATATCTGGCGGAATCGGAATGAAGACCGGGAGGCTTCTGGAAACAGCAGGATCGGCAGAGTCCCCAGTATGATGCACGCACCCAGGCCAAGCCCAAGCCAGTGAAGAGCAACGTGCGGGACAAGTGACATCACCGCGAGCGACCCCAACGCTCCGCCGCCCAGGTTGGCGACATTGGTCCATCCGCTGACGGAGCCGCGCAGGTGGTCGGGGGTAAATTGCGCAGTCCACCCGCCAATCGCACCCGAAAACAATACGATTGAGAGCTCGCCAAGCAGCAAGAGCCCCGTTGCCGGGCCAAGGTGTTTGGGTGAAAGCACGAACAATGCCGCCGATACGCAGATCGCTGCGCTCGTGGCCATAATCCAGGCATAGGTGCGGCGCGAAAGGCCTGTGTCCATGAGAGGCTGCAAGATAAAGCCCCAGAAGGTCGGCGTCATTACTGTGGCGCTCATGGCAGCTACTTTGTCGAGCGAAACGCCGAGATGCGTCAGCAAGAAAGGCAGCGCTGTGATGGTGAAACCAACCACCAGGCCAAATGGGAAAACAGCCAGGCCCACAATCCATGCCGCCGGCATCTTCTTGTGGGCCGTTTGACGGTCCAGAGTTTCTGTCAAGAATTCCTCCAAATGATTGCTGATTATAACTGGACGGTTATCGCGTCCCTTTGCCCGCCCCATCTTAATCTGAGTGGGCAGCATGGCCAAAGGTTTTCTGAACGGGGGCAGTTCCTATCAGGATATTCGATTGAGTGAAACAAGACGGCATGGGTGCTAAGATGGACCGCACAGGAAGGACCCTATTGGACACCATGCACAGAGCGAGACCCGTTCGCCAGGCAGTTGCAAAGCCGACATTCATCCAGCAGGGAAAGGTCAGTTGTGCGCTCATTGCGGCACTAGTTCTTCCGGCTCTTGCCTTTGCAGGGCAACAATCCTTGCAGGGCCCGTTCAGCGTGCATGTTGAGACGCAACTGGTTCAGGTTCATGTTCGAGTTGTAGGGAAGGACAACAAACCCGTCACCGGCCTGAAAAAGGGTGATTTTTCCGTCAAGGAAAACGGCCGGCGGCGCGAAGTCACCACGCTTGACTACATCTCCGCTCCGGAGTCTGTCCAGACGATCCAGCAGAAGCCACAAACAGCGGCCGCAACCGGGCAAGCGTCCAGCCGCAAAGTCTGGATTTACATTGACAGTGAAGTTGACTCCGATGAGGTTACGCAGGCTTATCAGGCCATCAAGCAGTTTCTCACCAGCCAATTCCAGCCGGGATTCATGGTGTCGCTTGACGGATTGCCTTTTACAGGCGACCAGGCTTCGCTGCTGGCGACGCTTGAAAAGATGCGTCGTGGCCCGTTCGGCCACCTGCCCGATGTCCCCCCGCTTATCAACCCTGTACTCGACATGGAAAAACAAGCGGATTATGAGTGGCTGCTCTATTCCGCGCTGCTTTGGGGTGGAGGCGCGGTTGCCCCGCCGCCGGGATTTGCCAGTCTTAACATGGGAGGAGGGTTCTCTTCCGGGCCGCACCAGACTGGCCTGACTGATTTGAAGCTGGACATGAAAAATACAGAACTGGAAATGTCTTTTTACGTCCGTTCCGCACTGTTCCGATATCTAGACATCATTTATCACATGGAGGCCCTGCAGGGAGAAAAGATGGTGGTCATCTTCCGTTCGGGATTGCGTTTGGATTCTGACACGATGGCGCTGCTGCACGAATTCGCTGCGACCGCCATGCGCCACCAAATCTCTTTCTACACGGTTGATTCCCGCGGCCTGTTCAACATTGATCCCACCACAAATCGTGCCAAGCTACTTCGCTACGGCGTGCCCATTCCGCAATGGAATATCTCATCTCCCATGCAGTTCCAGGCTGCTTTGGATGATTACACGCGTACGGCAGAACTGGCCAACGGCCGTATGGAAGGGCTGATTGACATTGCCCACATGACGGGCGGTAAATCCGTCACAAAAACGAATGACCTGGATGAGGTTTTCAAGGATGTGGTAGCGGACGCCAGCGGTTACTACGTTGTGGGATTTTACCCCGTAAACCAGCGGCAGGCGGGCCGGTTTCGACGGCTGAAGATTGCCGTCAACCTGCCCGGTGTGACTGTAGACGCACCGCGCGGTTATTACGAGCCGCAGCCGTTTAAAGAGCTATCGAAACATGAAAAAGAGGTTATCCTGTGGCGGGCCTTGCAGAGCGAGATGCCGCGCGATCTGCCCGCTGAAGCCACTGTCAACGTCTTCCGAGGTGAGAACGGACAGCCCGAGGCGGTTGTCAGCACCGGTGTCAGGCTTGGCGCGCTGGTGGCAAAACACAAAAAGGAAATTTCTGAAGTGCACGTCACCGAACTGGCAGAGATCAAGGCGGCGTCCGGGGACACGCTGCCCACTTATCACGGCCAGAACGCGAACATCCAGATCGCGGACTCCGTGTTCTCGCAGGCCAGCGCCAGCCCGACGGAATTTGTCACGTTCAATACGAAGATGGTCGTCTCTCCCGGAAAGCATATCTGCAAAGTAGTATTTCGGGACGACAACACAGGCAGGCTCGGCGCGGAACAGGTGCAATTTAATGCTCCGGACTACGGATCGGCGCCCTCGGTGAGCACTCTATTGGTGACGCACCATGTCACTCCCTCATCGGCAGGAGGTTCCAGCGGCAAGCCGAATAGCGGCCGCGTCAGTCTTTCCGGATTGCTGCAGGCCGGAGGGATGGACTTTGTTCCGCAGCCTGAATCGGAATTTTACGCAGGAGATAAAATTTATTTCCTCTACGAGATTTATAACCCACCGTCCTACGATTTTGACACTTTAGCCTCCTCCGCTCGCACGAAGCTTCTTCGGAATGGTATTCCGATTCGGCAATTCAATATCAATTGGAGAATTCTCCCTGATCCGAAATTGAAATTAGCCAAGTTTATCGGCACGCTTGATACTGACCGTTTCCTCATGGGCGACTATCAAGTGTTGCAGGCGGTTCCGATGGAATGCGGGACCGATGGAAAACTGTCGGCACAATTCATGCTGGATTTGAGACAGTAGGGAAAGTCATGATTTGGGGTGCCCGGCATTGCCTTGGGGCTAAAGAACCTGGGAGGAATTCGATCCCCATTTTGTGCCTGTAAACCGTCCAGACGGACTCTATCATCTTCACCTGCTATTCAACTTGACTTGCCCTGTCCCTGTGCTACGATACAATTGCTCGAACAAATGAGAGATTTCGCAAAAGGAGGCCACGAGTTTTTACGGGTTCTTCCTTTCAGAATGCGAAGCCGCAAACTCAGGCGCTGATTACCTCCAGGAAGAGCCTGATCCTGCCACAAGTTCAAGCCCTTTCCCGTTTTGTTGTTCGATGAGCTGATCTTCCTCGACGGCAATTCAATCAGAATTTCGAACCGATTGTTAATTCGACATCGGGACATCTGAAACAAGGCCGCTCAAAAATAGGTTTTGGAAAAATTTCCTGTCCTGGTCAGTACAAGTCAAAGAGTGCTCCAGGGCAGGCTAAACACAAAACAAACCTCGGTCTCATATCCCACAAGACCGGGGAGATTGCGGAGGGTCTTATGCCATACCGTCTCAGCTTGCCGAGACAGACCGGACTGGAACGCCCTCTGACAAAGGGTACGGTCCTCGTAGTTGATGAGGACCCGGCCGATCTGGTTTATTACCGGACTGTGCTCCAACGCGCGGGGTGCGCGGTGGTCACGTGCGGTTCATATGATGAGGCTTTGAATTGCCTTGGGGCCGAGCATTTTGACCTTGTAGTATTGAGCCAGGGCAGTTCCTCATTTGAGGGGCGGCGGGTGCTGGAAAAAGCTGTTGAAATCGACCGCGACAATCAGGTGCTGGTGGTGGCTCGTGTCCTGAATATGAGCTGCTATCTGGAAGCGATGCAGCTTGGTGCGAGAGACTATCTGGAAGAGCCCGTGCCAGAGCCGGACATGATCCGGGCTGCCGAAACGTGCATGAGTTCCAGCGCCGTCGCAGCGTGAAGACCATCTCACAGCAGGTTTGCGCAAGAACTCTGGCTTCGCCACGACAACGCGTTACTTTGCCCGCCGGTTCCACCAAACGATAGGCTGACTGAAGGATAAGGCTACCGGTATTGAAGCCGCAACCGGCTTGCCGTTGAGCTTTGCAGGCTCAAACCTCCACTTCTTTGCAGCTTCAATGGCCAACTGGGTAAAGCCCTTGGCTTCCTGAAGGACATTTACGGCCCCGATTTTGCCATTGGAGCTGACCGTCACTTTCAATACTACCGTTCCTCCTGCAATAACATTAGGAGGATACAAGGGCTCGACTGTCGAGATAATTTGCGGTGGTTGAAAATCTGTCGCGGGTCCTGGTTCTTTTGCAGAAAGCGTGACGCCGAACAAGAGGAGAAATATCATCAGGCCGATGCCTGTTTTCATGGTCGCACCTCCGGCCTTTAGGTCCCTACACCGATATTTTACTCTTCTGGCCTACTTGGGCGTGAGTCCCTGGTGGTGAGTTGAACTGCGGAATCACTGTATTCGGTGGTCAGGGGAAGAATCTCTCTGCTCTCTTCCGACGCAAAGCTCCCGGCAGCGGCAGACCGATGGCAATCGGAGTCCACCTACACACCTTTACCCCATAACGCTAAGAGCCGGGCAATACCGAAGGTGAAACGGTCTGCACTGGCGTGGAAATGGGTTCGGAAATGGGAGCAATCTCGTGGTGCGTGAAGGAGCGGATGGAGAAGACCTCGCGGACGGAACGCCGATTGTCCCAGATCAACTTCAACCATGCGCGAGCCGTCATCTGTTTAAAGTAGATCCCACGGAAGGCAAGCGTGGCGAATACGTAGATCAGCTTGGAAACGAATCGCATGTTTCTCATGCGGCTTACCCGCCGGAAGATTCCATCGGCGCTGTAAGCCATACCCCAGGCCGCTCGGACCTCGCCTTCTAGTTCAGCGGGCGTCATGTGTTTGGGAGTGAAGGCAGCGCCATAAGGTCGATAGTTCAGCCAGTGCCGTTCCTCCAGCCGGCCCTGTTCCCGCAACGATTTGGAAAGTGGAGTTCCAGGCAAAGGAGTGAGCTGGCTGAATACAGGGAAGAAACCCGGAGGCCAGTTGCGGACGACATCCCACGTTTTGTGGGCCACGCCGGGGCGGTCACCGTCAATACCCATGATGAAGGCCGTAACACAATAGATGCCGCGGCACTGGAGCTGGCCGATGATTTCACCGTACTCCTGCGGCTTGTTGAAAGTTTTGCTCACTTCTTTCAGGCTTTCTGGAAGCACTGATTCCAGGCCAATAAACACACAGATGCACTTTGACTCTTTTAGCAGGTCGAGCAATTCCTGATCGCGCAGGAGGTTCATTGAAATCTGCGCGACCCAGGGTATTCGCACGTCGGCTTCAATCATGGCGCGCATCAGGGACTTGGCGCGGCGTGGATTGATGGCAAAGTTGTCGTCCACAAAAAATACAAGCGTGCGGCCCAGCCGCTTAAGGAGCTTAAGTTCCTCCACTACGCTCTCGTTTGTTCGAAAACGGATCTTTTCCCCGAAAAACGGGCTGACAGTGCAAAAGTCGCATCGGTAGGGGCAGCCCCTGCCGGTTTCAACCGGCGAGATGCTGACGTCAAATCTCTCCCAACCGAATGCCTGTAACGCCTTCGAAGCCCATCGCGGCAGCACTCTGAACTGCTTGAAGTCAGTCTGCTCCCAGGGAATACGTGGATAGTTTTCGAGGCTGGGCTTTTCACAGGAGCGATAAATGGATTCAAGTTTTCCCGCTTCGAAATCCTGCAGCATCTGCGGCCACAGGTCATCGGCTTCGCCACAGGCAACGCTGTTGCAGTGCTCAAGCGCCTCTTCGGGCTCTTCGGTCACGTGCGGGCCGCCCATTACCACCGGAACGCCGAGGGCGCGGATGCTGTCCGCGACAGCGTATGAGCGATGGATAGTGCGGGTCATGCCGCCAATGCCAACAATGTCAAACTTTTCACGCCGGACGTAATCCGCCAACTCTTCGGGATTCATCCGGACGACGTTGCCGTCAAGGGTCGTAACGGTATGCCTGGAAGGAGTCAATGATTTGAGGACATAGGGCCACAGGGTCGGCATGTAGCTGTGAGTAATGCGATTGTCAGGAACGTAAAAGAGAACACGCAACTGTTACCTCCGTTCGTTGTGGATCGAGGAGTAGTGTGCCGTCGAACGTGCGTGAATCGTGAAAAGCAATAGAGGCGCCCCGAATGCACATCCTACGCCCCGCACTGTGCAATGTCAAAGATACTTGCCGAATTGACGGCGAATGACGAATTGAAAATACTGTCAGGAATCCCAATTGGGCAGAGATGAGCTTTCGGAACCGATGGGCTTGTTGCAGGCAATGCAGATGAATTTATTCTGAACTCAAGGTCCAGGATTTGCGGGGAGCAGAAGGACCTTCTGCCGCAACTTCTTCAGCATGCCTGGCTGATGCTGGACGAGCGAGCCACGACTTTGCGACACTCAATCCATCAAGATACGCAGCTCGTTCAAGAAAGTTGCGCGCATAGAGGGCGACAGCCTCGACTCCGGCAGCGTATTGGTAATTTGGATTCCGCAGGCTCCCGTTATAAGCGCCAACCGCCTTTGCGACATCACCATGTGTTTCATCCAGCAAATGGCGCAGCAGCAGTCCTGCGTAAGTGGTGAGCACTTCAGAATTGTCCAGGTCAAAGGTGAGCTTTTTTGCCGGCCGCAGGCGAGGCGGCAGAGCGGAGTAGTCACGGTTGTCTTGCAGGTAGAGGTCATGCGCGCTGCGCAAGGTTTCGCGAGTGATCTGCCAAACGCCCATGGCGTAATCGCTGACCAGCACTCTCCCTCGCTCACGCTTCAGAATGATATCACCTCTCTGCGCCCGGCGCTTCCACACGGAGTGGTCCAGATCGCCGCGCACGTTCATGTAATCATTTTCCATGGCCCCGATCCCCAGGAAAACGTCGAGTGGCAGATTGTAGAAGCCCACTACGTCCAGAATGTCTGCGGACAATTCTTTGGCCTGCGCGTCGGAAAGCGTGGTGGGGACCGGTGCGATCTGTTCCCTTACACGCCGGTCGGTAACGGACTTGAACATCAGGAAACTTGCAAGCGGTGCAAGAAGCTG